>JBFMDH010000009.1 GCA_040754075.1 Acidobacteriota bacterium | reverse complement strand
GATCGCGTCTATTCACGAAGTTGGCTTGGGTTGTGGAATACCATCCAACTCAAGCTCATCAGCTATCAGTTGCGTCACAGCGGCATCCTTGCTGCCTGATTCAACTCAATACTCAGGTTTACTTAAAACATAACTTGCCATCAGCCTTGTGCCAAATCCGGTCGCGCCTTTTGCCATAAACGGCTTTTCGTCTTCGTACCAGACGGGACCTGCAATATCCAGATGCGCCCAGGCAACATTGCCGGCAAACATCTTCAAAAACATTCCTGCGGTAATCGCGCCCGCCAACCGCCCGCCGGAATTTTTCACGTCGGCAATATCGCTGCGAATCAAATCGCCGTACTCTTTATTCGCCGGCAATTGCCACAGGGGTTCGCCGCACGTTTCACCGGCGCTGAGCAAACCGTCAATCAATTGTTGATCGGTTCCCATCACCGCCGCGCGCACATCGCCAAGCGCCACCACACATGCGCCGGTGAGCGTCGCGGCGTCGATGATTTGCGTCGCCCCTTGATTGACCGCATAGGTGAGCGCGTCAGCCAAAACGAGCCGTCCTTCGGCATCGGTGTTGACAACTTCGATGGTTTTGCCGCTCAAGCTTCTCAGCACATCGCCGGGTTTATAAGCCCGTCCCGAAGGCATATTTTCCGAAGCGGCAATCAACCCGATGACGCGGACATTGGGTTTCAAACGAGCGATGATTTGCATCGCGCCGATGACCGCTGCGCCGCCGCCCATATCGTTTTTCATCTCTTCCATGCCGCTTGCAGGTTTAATCGAGATGCCGCCCGAATCGAAGGTAATGCCTTTGCCGACCAGCGCGATGAGTTGCGACGGGTCTGCGCCCGCGGGTTCGTGACGCAATACGATAAGTTTTGCAGGCTCTTCGCTGCCTCGCGAGACGCCAAGCAATGCGCCCATCCCTAGCTCTTTCATTTCGCTTTCATCAATGAGGGTGCAGGCTAAGCCTTCACGCGCAGCCATTTCTGCGGCGTGCTCGGCAAGACGTGTAGGGGTAATCACATTGCCGGGTTCATAGGTGAGGTGTCTTGCGAAATTCACCGCCTCAGCCATCACCTTTGCGGTTTCGATAGCCTGGATGAACTGACCGGCATCTGCCGATTCGCAAATGAATTCCAGATGCGACAGGCGTTGCGAATCGTCATTATCCGTATGATAGAGATTGCCTTTGATTGCGCCGAGCATGACCCCCTCTGCTAAAGCCTGCACCCTGGTTTCATTTTCCAGATGGGCAGTAAGTAAAAACGCCAGCGAAGCAAAATTATTCCCTGACAATTTTCTCACTGCTGCCGCAGCCAGTCGTTGCAGGGAAAGCGGCGTAAAACTTTCGGCTTTACCGGCTCCGTAAAATAGCAACCGTTTTAAGTGGTTTGCAGAGTTGGTGTGCAGCAGAATCGCGTAATCGCGTTTGCCTTTGACTTCGCCGCTCGCAAACACCGAGGTGACCAGACCGTTGGTGAGTTCATCTAAAACCGTAAGCGCGCCGCCCGTCGGGGTATCGCTTTCAAATACGGGAATGATTAAAACATCGCTGGAAATTTCGCTGAGCGGTTTTCCGCTGATGGTGATGTCCATAGGGGTTTCTCTTTCTCTTAAAGTGCATTAATGACTGCCTGGGTAAAATCGTGTGTAGTGGCGTTGCCGCCGAGGTCGCGCGTCAGCGCCTTGCCCTCGGCAAGCACCGCTTCAATGGCGTTTTGTATGCGCGTGGCGGCTTCGCGTTCCTCAAGATGTTGCAACATCATCACCGCTGTGCGAATCATCGCGGTGGGATTGGCAATGCCGCGACCGGCAATGTCGGGAGCCGCGCCATGCACCGCTTCAAACACGGCAATCTCTTCACCGATATTCGCGCCAGGCGCAACCCCTAAGCCGCCGACGAGTCCCGCGCCCAAATCCGAAATAATATCGCCGTAAAGATTTTCCAGAAGCAAGACATCGAATTGATTGGGATTGATGACCAGTTGCATACAGGCATTATCGACGATTAAATCCCTGGCGATAATTTCGGGATAATCTTCGGCAACTTTGCGAAAGCAGCGCAGGAATAATCCGTCGGACATTTTCATGATGTTGGCTTTGTGAATTGCCGTCACCATTTTGCGACCTTCGCGCCGCGCATATTCAAAAGCAAATCGGGCAATCCGGGTTGAAGCCTTTTCGGTGATGATTTTCAAACTCTCGACCACGCCGGGCACGACTTCGTGTTCAAGCCCGGAATAGAGGTCTTCGGTATTTTCGCGCACGACAATCAAATCGACATTTTCATAACGGGTTTTGACGTTCGGCAGCGACCGGACGGGGCGCAGGTTGGCATATAAATCGAGTTCTTTTCTGAGCCGCACATTGGTGCTCGCAAAGCCTTCGCCGATGGGCGTGGTGAGCGGTCCTTTGAAAGCGATTTTATTCTCTTTAATCGAATCCATCACGCTTGGCGGCAAGGTGTCGCCAAACCGCGCCAGGGCTTCTGCGCCTGCCGCATAGGATTCCCATTTCACATCAACGCCGGTTGCACGAACCACCGACACGGCTGCCGAAGTGACTTCGGGTCCGATGCCGTCGCCGGGTATCAAAGTAATTTTTCGCGTCATTTAATCCTCTCTTAATAACAGCATAAAGCAATCATAACAAGTTGGAGATGATACAAGAGCAGTTGACCATGTCACAACCAGACCGCAGAATCCCTGGCGCTTTCGGGTGCGATTAAAAGTGAGACTTTTTGGAGTGCGGTGACTGGTCACCGCTTTGGCGTAACTGAGAAAGTGCTATGGGCATCATTTCTATCAGTAAATTTGCTGCGAAATAAAAGCGGTAACCAGTTACCGCACTCCAAACAATGCGTCAGGCAAGTCCGAATTTTGTGCCACACTTTTAATTACACCCAATCGCACCCTACGACTTCGGGCGCGATTGACAAAGGCTTGCGGCTTTTTTAGGCTTGAAATCGGGTTATAAAATTTTACGGTTCATCAAGAGGTAAACAGCTTATGTACGAAGTCATGATTATCGAAGAGTTCGCCGCCGCGCATGCCTTGCGCGGCTACAAGGGCAAATGCGAAAACCTGCACGGTCATAATTACAAAATTGAAATTGTTGTACGCGGCGCTGAACTTGATGAAGTCGGCATGCTTGTCGATTTCGTGCATTTGAAAGCGGTGACCCGCGAGGTGATTCGCCGTTTAGATCATCAAAACCTCAACCAACTCCCACCCTTTGATAACGAACTGAACCCATCAGCCGAACACCTCGCCGGTTATATTTTTCATCAGATCGCCCCGCAGGTTGACACGCCGCGCGCCCAAGTCAGCAAAGTCCGGGTCTGGGAAACCTCGACCAGTTCGGCGACTTATGAGGTTTCCTAAAACTCTCCCTATCGTAAAATTTACCGACTTGCAACAGCAGTTCATTTGCCATTAAATATCTGCCATTCATTCGCATTCCAAAAAATTTATTCAAAATTATTGTAATGCTTTGCTACTCACTCCATATAAAAATGAAGAGTGTGCGTAATTCGCGAAACGAAAAGCCTGGATTTACTGGGCTTTTTGAGATTTTTAGCGGATGCGCAAACTTTAAGCGTCACGAAATCGCTATCCGGCGCTAAAACCCCTATAAATAAAGGGCGGGAATTACGCACACCCTTCATATAAAAATGAAAACAGCTAAAAATTTATTGCTATCGACATCTCAGTTCGCGATGTGAATTTAGCTTAACCGAGCCGTGTTCCGGATAAATAAGGGACTCGTTACAGCATATCAATTCTGCAAGAACACTCGTTTCATTGTCCGTTTAATCGGCACGGCAATTTGTGACCGATGTGTTCTTGACACTCAATCGGAGGTTAATTATGGCAACTGGAAAGAAAGCAGGGTCTAAGAAAGCCGCAGCGGCTTCAAGTACAGGGGTGACGCGAAAAGTAAATGGTGGCAAAGAAAAGATTGCCGTCACAGTAGATGTTTCAAACGGTGAGAGCCTCACCTATGAAGTCTCGTTACTACAAGGCTCACAAGCAAATTTCACATTAGTTGATTCCTCATTGAACAAGCTTTTGTTATCGCACAAGGACGCCACAGTCGCAGCCAATCAGTGGTCAAGAGACTGGCCCAAGCCATCTGATTCCTTAGCGGTAATGAGTGTTCACACATTGGGAATGCACTTCATTCTGGCTCAAAAGTACAATTACAAAATTATCCACCATGAATTGGATGGAACCGATGTTGTACTCAAAGATATTGATTTCTCTTCAACCAACCCGAATGACGTATTTTTTGAACCGCTCACAGTTGTGGTCACTTAATCATTTTCATCGAAGGTAATTCCCAATACTCAGACAACGCTTTGTAGAGGAGAAAAAATGAGAAAAGCAATGTGCAAACCATCTATTGTTGTGGCTTTAATCCTGACTAATGTCTTGTTCACATCAGCGCAGGACAACCCGGTCGGTTTTGTCGAATGGTTAAACAAAAGAGTTAAGGATGCGGTTGCGGCAAAAGTAAATCAACGTTCAAATACGAATCAGGCAGAGACGCCCAGCACGAGCGGAAATACGTCCTCACTCTTAGACCAGAGTTCCGCTCCTGACCTTTTCGGCGTCGCGTTGAATCTTGCCGGTTTATCCAATCCGACAAAAACGGAAACTTCTGGCGGAATGGAATCTGCCAAAGAAGTGAATTCTGCCTCCGTAACCGCAACGGCTTATTCACTCTATGCAGCACTTAAACGAATCGACCCGTTGGACCCAACTTTCTATAATGCGCACCCCGATTGGCGAAGGCTTTCTTTCACACTCGGCTATGACAACGAGAAGATTGACGGCGTGGCAACGCCAAACCAAGTGACGATTTTTGGTTCTAAGTATTTAATCATCAACCATCGCGATGCCGCTCGTAAATGTCGAAATCAAACTGGCGCTATGGCATTTTGCCATGAAACCAGTCTCAATAATTTAACCAATAGCTTAGCGGCTGCATCCGCAGATTTCGGCAAGCTCACCCAAGAAATTCAGACCTTCGTTTTAAGCCAGTCTGAAGTGGTCAGGGAATTCTCACTGGCAACCCGGTTCAAGGCGTTTATGTCATCAATCATTGCCAAAGATGAAGCAAGTATCAATCGTCTGCAAGCGGAGATTGCTGACCTGAAAAGGGAAATCGCCGCCCCTAACATCACCCAAGAACAAATGGACACCAAAAAGAAGGAAATCGAAGACCGACAAAGCAGAATAGAAAAATTGACCCTCAGAAAAAATAAATTTGTGACTGAAGCTCAGGCGTTCAAGGATCGAGACTTGGAAAGCGATTTCGGTGCTATTTTCAACTTCGAGAAGATAAGTCAGTGGCCAGACATCCAAAAACAATTTCTCTCGACGGGGTTGAACGAAATCTTTGCCAGCGCAAGTGCGTTTACCAAACTGCAAGCGATTTTGGGTGACGAAGGTATAAAACGGATTGATGCGTTAATTGAAAAACGCCTCTCCTCATTTATCAAATTAGATGAAGTTGCCAACGATGCAATTGACGAAATCAGAAACGGAACTCAATTCTCTATCGCCGTTCAAACCAAGACCCGCAAAGAAGGGACGGATGAATACAAAGCTGAAGTCATTTATGATAAGGGCGTCTACAAGGCGTTGAATTTCACCTTCAACGGCGCATTTGAATATAAAAACAATAAAGCGATAGGCGCTGACCTTAGAGGTATGTCTCTCGCCGGTCAATTGGAGTTGAAAATTACTCCCGATAGATGCCTCGAATGCGCAAATCCCATACGCGCCTCACTGGCATATGAAGGAAACTGGATGTCCGGGCAGGATTGGATTCATAAAGTGCAAGGCAAAGTCAAAATCCCCATCATCAACGGGGTTGATTTTCCCATATCCTTCACCTATTCCAACCGAACCGAACTCATTAAAGAAAAAGACGTAAGAGGGCAATTCGGCTTTACCTTCGATCTTTCAAGATTAATCAAATCCAGTCTCTTCAAGTGAGTTTCCGAGATGAGCAATTAACAATAACCGCCGAACGAGTCGTTGAATATAGGACGCAACAAAGGAGAAAATATGTTTAACCTTGATACCCTCGATACGCTGATTGCGTTGGTGATTGTACTGCTGACGCTGGCATTGGTTGTCCAAGCAATTCAGTCGGCGCTGAAAAAGCTATTCAAGCTCAAATCGCGCCAGCTAGAAGAATCGCTGCTTGATCTTTTTGAAACGGTTTTTGATTCTGCGCAAAATAACGGGCAAACCGTGGCGACCACACGAAACCAAGCCGTCAGTCTGCGCTTGAGAATGCCCACCTTGCAGGTCATTCCCTTCGTCAAACTCCCGTCAACCCTAGCCTCGACTCCAGTCAAAGCGATTTATGATGCCGTCCTGAAAGAATTTCGCAAAATCGGACGTGTCGCCGCTTCCGGGAAAAATATGCAGGAATCCCTATCGAAAGAAGATTTGATGAAAGTTTTACAAAAGGTGGACGCCAAAACCTTCGGCAATGATTTCCTCAGTAAGCTTGAAAGCTCCGGCAAACAGTTTGCCGAACTGGAAAAAACCATTGCCACCGTAAAGACAGAATTGTTGGGCGGTGACGCGGGAACGCAATTTGCCAAAATCCAAACCCTGCTGGCACCTTTGCTTAACGATTTGAAGCGCTTTATCAATGGCGACAAAACTTTCAACAAAGATTTACGGCTCGCCGATATTTTGAATTTACGCGACATCGAAACGGCAACCGTGCTGGATTTTCTGGTTGAGGTGCAAAGGAAAGTTCAAGAACGCCGAGCCGTCAACCCCGATGATGCGGATTTAATAACCCTCGATGAAACATTAAAAAAATTTGCCGCTACATTCACCGGATTGAGTTCACAAATTGACGAGATTAAGACATCGCTGAACTTGAAACTGAACGAAGTTGAAAACTGGTATGACACGGTGATGCAAAGTTTTGAAGAACGCTACACCCGTGGAATGAAAACCTATGCATTCATCATCAGTCTGGTAGTCGCGGTTTGTATGAATGCCAATATTTTTAATGTCTATGACTACGTCGCTAAAGATGCGGATATTCGTAAAGCTGTCATTGCATCAAGGGAAGACGTCTTGCAACTCTATCGGGCGCAATTGGCGGCAGCCAGTGTTACCGGCAAAGCAGACAATAAACCATCAAATACAGGCGCGACGGCCACCTCTACAGCCGACGCCACAACCAACACCCCAGCCACCCCACCTGCCAGCAACGCGACCAACCCGACAGCAAAGCCGACAGCAAGCGCAAAAGCGGCGCAGCCTCCCAGCAGTGAGAAAAAGGACGAAACCGTAAAAGCACCCGGTAGCAGCACAGACACTGTGCAACCTTCTCAAACGTCAAATAAGGAAACCTTACAGGGGTTAGTCAACGAGACCGAAAAACACCTTAAAGATACAACTGAACAATATGCAAAATTCGGCTTCAGAACCTGGGAGGATGAACTCATTACCCTTGGATTAAAGGAGATGCCGGCTGAGGCTTCCGGGAATAGTAAATATGAGCCGAAGTGGGGAGGTACGGTTGGTCATAGTTTTCGTATGCTGCTTGGTTGGTTAATTATGGCGGCATTATTAAGTTTAGGCGCGCCGTTTTGGCACGATTTACTGGAAAGTCTGTTTGGCGTAAAAACCCTGTTACGAAAACGCGGAGATATCAAAAATGTCGAGACCAAATCCGGTGCGGGGATGCCGCAAACCTAACTTAATTAAACCACTCTTTCAAAGCCTGAACGTCCATTTCAGGCAAAAGCCAAACGTTTGGTGTCATATTGCCTGAGTAAATCCCGCCGAGAGGAGAATCAACCGATGACCTTAACCGATATAATTAACCAAAATGCCAAAATCCATCTCAATGCATTTGATGAGCCGTTTGCCAAAGAGGTGCAAAATCGCTTAACGGCATTAGGTTGTTTAGACCCGCCTGCCGATGGCATTTTTGGGCAGGTTTCGCGTTTGGCTATTCGGAAATTAGCTAAAATCGTCAATCTCGCGTTTGATGATGTGGTGGATGCGAATTTTGCCAATATCCTGCTCAATCACACGGCTGACGATTTATTTCCGCTAACTCTCGGCAACGATTTTGCCAGTCGCATTATCCAGTATATGCAGTTGAAAAATTACTGGTTTGCCAGAATACCGAACTTCCTCACGATTGTTTACGTCGAGGGCACCAATGAAGATGGGAATCTCAACAACGATGCGTTTAACGAATTCAATGACCGCAGAATCGTTTTGGCATTTGAAGACGGTAAACCCAAAATCCTTCATAATGCACTTGCCACTACTGAACCCGGCAGATTTTTCACCGTTCATCCGACCAATCCTCTGGGCGCAGCACGTATCGCCTTTGGGCAGTTTAAAGCCTGGAGTGTAGGTATTCACAAAGCCGGTACGCCAAGCGCCCATGCTGCGTTGGTACAAGTCGCTCCGCTGCCAGTTCATCGCGATCTTAATCAAGACGGGAGAAGGACTGGTGATGCTGTGGATAAAGGCATTTTCGGTATCAACCAACATAAAGGGTTCAATGCGCCCGTAACTAACATTGGACGCTCCAGCGCGGGTTGTCTGGTCAGCCGTTTGAACAGCGACCACACGGCATTTATGTCGTTGGTTAAAACCGAACTTCGCTACCGGGATGCCTCACATAGCTATCGCTTCATATCAACCATCATTGCCGGAGACGATTTGAAAAACAAAATCGGCTAGGTCGCGCTTTTCTCAAATCATTGCTTCAGGGCTTGAGTTGATCAAGCTTCTCAATTGCGGTCATTGAACAAAACGGGTATCTCCCGATATTGAATAAAAGGCATTAAACAGCAACGGAAAGGTCGCATGAGTTTGGGCGCGGTGTTGCGGGCGCAAGCCGAATAAAATAATCCGACCGGGATTCATTTCAATTGACACGACCGCGCCGCGTCCGGTCATCAACTCTTCGCCCTTGAGCCAACCCGACGCCACGACCTCGGCGTTCGGGTAACGCGCCACAATCGCAGCGCGTTGCGAAGCGAAGCCTTCGGTTAAAGCGAAAAACGGACTGTTGTTGTAAAACCCGTAAGTCGCATCGGGCATACCGAATCCGATGGGGTGTGTGGCATCGACTTGAAGGTTGACAATCGTGCCGGGCGCAAAATGCTGGTCGCGCGTCAGTCCGCGCTTTAAATTCTTCACCGGAATCGGGAATTTATCTATCGCTAAATCTGAAGCCGCGCCCATCACAACTAACGTCCCGCCAAGCCTGACGAATTCGCGCAACGCTTCCAAGCCTTCATCACCGATACCGCCGCGATATTCCGGGCGCACAAAACGCGAACTGTTGCCGTTTAAAATACTCTGCGGTTGCTGGTCGGGCAGCAAGATGACATCGAATTTTTCGCGCAACTTGCCGGCGCGAATCTCCGCATTGTGCAGTGTCGTATAAGCGAATTCATATTGCTCCAGCACCCAGCGCGTCCAGCCTTCATCCATATTCGCGGTCCACGATTGATAAACGCCAATACGCGGCGCGCGAAACGGCATCGCCCGGTCTTTTGAAGTTTCGCTCTTTTCGGTTGGCGCATTCGCCGCTTTCGCGTTTTTGTTTTCGCGCGCGGAAACCGACTTTACGTCAAAGGCGCGAACCGCGATGCCGGTCCCCCGCGCAATCAATTCCATTTGCTGTCGAGCGATGTTTGAAGCCTGAATGCGCGTCACCTTGTTGCCAGTTTCATTGACGAATTGCCATTCGAGTTTCGCGCCTGCTTTTTGCAAACGATTCACCGCAATTGCCGAATCCGCGCCTCGATATTCAAACTGAAACTCCTTGCCCGTACCTGTAACCAAGCCTTTGAGTATCGCCGCTTCTTCAAGTTTGCCCATGATTAAAGAACCCGGCAGCGGCTTTTTCACAAACTCAACCTCAACGCCCAACAGCATGCCGAGCGACCAGGCGGTCACATCATAAGGCGGTTCGGGCGGCGCACTGGGCGAACGGCGAACTTCCGGGTAGGTCTGACGCTCAAGTATATCTTTGGCGTAACGCGCAAAGACTTGATTCATCGGAATCACCAACGAGTCTTTCAAATATTTTTTGCCATCAACTTCAAAATCGCTGGTGGCGCGAAAGACCTCAACCCCGGCAATCTGCAAACGCTCAACCAGATGATTTGCCTCGCGCCCGTCATGTTGTTTACCGGCATCAATGACTATCGCGTAGACATCGCCCTGTTTACCTGCGGCAACCGTCGAGCGATTGACTTCATAAATCTGCCGAAGCAACTGCTCGCGCTGGTCTGCGGCGGTCTCAAGCAAAGCCATCGTGGCAATCAACTCGTAATCGACAATATCCCTGAGCGTCCAACGCCCGCCAAGCCAGGGGCGCGGATACTCGGTTCTGGCGCGCGTATCGGTTGGCGGCGGCAACGGTTCATTGGGATTTTCCATCTGCCGGCGCATCTGCGCTTGAAAATCTTCACCGGCTTGCGGCGCGGCATTCGGTTGGGCGCGACGTTGTTCAACGGGCGAGGCAAGCCGCGCGCTTGCAACCTCTGTCAGCAAGCCGACTTGATTGTGCCACCAACCGCTCCAAGCCATCGCTCCTTGCCAGAAATTCGTGTAAGTCGAGTTGTAAATAATGCCCTCTTTGCCTGCCGCTTCAAGCGCCGCAGCCTGCCCCTGTCCGAGGATGCCGTTCCAACGATAAATCAACGGATGCACGTTCGGATTAATCGGGTCGGTCGCGGGCATCACAAAAATTCTTGCGCCATTGCTTCCCTGTTGATGTTCATCCAACCACACAGACGGAAACCAATCGTGCCACAACACCTCTGCAATCAACTGCGACTCTTTTTGGGTGAACATATACATATCGCGGTTGTTGTCGTGCCCGACATATTTTTGATAGAGGTACGGCAGCGGGCTTGCTTCATATTCGCTATTCACATTTTTGTTGTACCAATCGGTGACCATGATTTGCCCGTCGGGGTTCTGGCTGGGAACCAACAAAAAAATCGTGTTATCGAGAATCTTTTTCACCGCGGGAGAATCTTCCGTCGCCAGACGATGCACCAATTCGATTGCCATTTGCGTCGCCCCAACTTCCGTGGAATGCATGGCGCAGGTAATCAACACCACAGCTTTGCCTTGCCGAAAAATTTCATCACGTTCGGTGTCGGTTGGCGCGCTGCCTTGAAAATAGAGTTTGCGTTCCAGACCTTTGTAATAATCAAGGCGCTTCAAAGTTTCCGGCGCAGCAATTTCCAATAATAAAAAGGGATTGCCTTCGGTAGTTTTGCCGAGTTCACGCACCCGCACACGGTCGGAATTTTTCGCCACCAGATTCATGTACTCAACGATTTTGTCCCAGCGCGCGAGTTTCTTATCTTCGCCCACTCGGTGTCCGAGAAATTTTTCCGGCGTCGGCAATTGGGCAAATGCAATTGCAGTGAAAGTAAAAATAAAAAACCAGGCGGCAAGCACTCGTCGGGTCATCGGCGGTTCATCCTTTCATTGAAACGGAAATCAATAATCGAAACGGTCGGTAATATAACAGGAGCAGGCAGAAAGTGACGAGAAAAAATCAAGGTCGCAATGGCAATAAGCAAAGACCTCCACCGGAACACCGGGATACAGAGGTAAAAATGAAGAGGTGAAGAAGTGAAGAGATGAAGAGATGAAAACACCCATCCTTCCCTTCTCCCTTTCTGCCTTCTCTGGTCTCTGTGGTTTTTCTATTTGTTACTTTCGCGACGTTAGAGATTTGCTTGATTTGATCTTGCGACCAACCGAAGCGATGGGTTCGGGGTAGCCTTTGCCGACAAGCGCGGCAATATCGATGACCACCTCTTTTGCGCCTTTAACGGTGCGCGTCACTTTGGCGCTTTTGGCTTTTGGTTTATCCGTTTTTCGATTGGCATTGCTTTGCGAAGCATTCACGCCGCGTTTATCGTTATCGAGTTTTCCCGATGCATCGCGGGACATGTCTTTCAATGCCTTTAATATTTGTGTCTGCTCTGCTTCGCTTAAATCTTCAACCGTCACCCCATACTTGCCGAGCACCATTCGCAAATTCGCTTCGGTGTTGGTATCCATATCATAAATGTCGCGGTAAATATGCAAGTTCCCGTTTTCAACCAAAATGGTTTCATAACGCAGTTCAACGGGAACCGGCACCGTGAGTTTCACCTCCTGGGTTTGGGTGCGCCGCTTACCGTATTCGGCAATGTCTTGCGCGGTTATATTCGTGTTACTGATTCTGGCGATTTCCTGAATAAATTCACGCATCTGCGCATCAGTTAAACCTATACAGCCATGCGAAGCAAAGCCGCCGATTTTAGCGGCGGCTTTGCCGCCATGAATCAATGACGGTAAGCCAATCGGAATTTTGGCAATGCCTAAAGGGTTCAATTTATCTCCGGCTTCGACCTTCTCGCCGGGTCTCACCCTGGTCGATGATTCAACCCAGGGTTCATCAGGCGGCACCCAACTCGGATTAAAGATAATCGCCTGTGCCTGCCGCAACCCCGTCGGCAAAGGAAATTCAGGGTAGCCGACGCCAACTTTGAAGGATTTCACCAACTGTCCGTTTTCAAAAATATCCATACGATAGGCAGGCGCATTGACCACAATGCGCGTATCGGTTGGGATGATGTTCCAGGATGCACTGTCGGTTGTGCCATCAGCATTGGTTGCGCCGTTCGCCGCAGTCGGTTTGCCATGCCAGTATTCATCAACGATAACCGCAAGCTGCGCGGTCTTCTGTTCTCCGATAATCGCGGCAATCTTTTCTCTCGCCTCTTGACGCGCAGCATATGTAGAGTCGCCCGCTTCTTCTTCGGCATTTAAATTTCGCGAATCGCGTGCCAGCTTTTGCAATTGACTGATCTGGTCAACGCTCAAACCCAAACGATTGCTGAGTTCTGCTGTAAAATTCCGGTTATCAAAAAATGCGCGCAGCATGGGCAAAGTAAACATGGTCACGGAACCGGCGTTCGTCTGCAAAGACGGCGTCGCGTTGGCGTTTTGATTGGCGGGTGGCGGCGAACTGTTGGTATTCAGCGTATTCAGCGGTGTACACCCTACTGTCAGGACAATCGCCGTTAGCGGCACCACAAACCATTGTTTATTCCGTTTATTCATTGAGCAATCTCTCCTACGAAAAACTAACGCAGTAAAGGATAGGGGTTGATGTTTTCGCCACTCCATAGGCGTTTGGGGTCGGTCACCATCCACATTGCAAAATGCAGATGATAATTTCCGGCTCCCGCATTGCCTGTATCCCCGACATAAGCCAGTACCTCGCCCTGTTTAACTTCGCTGCCTTGGGCAATGCTTTTTGCATAACTATCGAGATGCGCGTAATAGAAAACTGTCTTGCCATCTATGCCCAGTTGATAAAGCGTATGACCGCCGCGTTCGCTGTAAAAAATGCGTTTAATTACGCCTCCAGCAGCGGCAATCACAGGTGTGCCTCTGGGTGCCATAATATCAAGCGCCTGATGGGTGCGACCTTCTGAACGCGCCGCATCGAACGTGTCCGTCAATTTGTCCGGCGTTATTCCTTGAACCGGAATCGTCAACTTCGTTGAATTCGCGCCACCAATCACCGCAGGCTTGACGACCGCTGGCGGCGAAGGAAGGGTTGGCGCGGCAGAAACGGTTTCAACATTGGCAGGCTTTTCTTCCGCAGCGCCGACCAACATTGCTTTTACAGGCTTTGATGCCTGACCATTTGCCGGCGCAGCCGTGGCGCGACCGATGAATTCAGATGAGGGTCGGGCAATGAATGCCAGCCAGATAGCAAAAATCAACCCGATGATAAATAATGTGATTAATAAAACGCGCTTTATAACCTGCACAAAACGCATGATTCCTCCAATAAAATGATATGATTCAACCTACTCATACCATTCGATGTCTAATAGTCAGGTGCAAGCTGTATGCCCGCGATTAGACAATAAAAAAACAAGAGTTAAGGCAGGTTGGTTGATTAGCATCGCCTGAAACACAATTAAATCGTATCGGGACAATTCATTTCTGTACGCACAAAATACAACTTTTACCGGCTGTTTAATGCAATTGTTGATTCGTTCATTAATTTGACGCGACTGGTTTAGACCTTTAGACTAGCGACAAAATTTTAACCGTTCAGTGGAGAATTCCAGGAAGCGAGGCAAACCATGAAGTATCAAAAAATCTTGAGTATCAGTTTGATGTTTACCATCTTTCTTGTGTCAATCTCTGTTTTCGCAACCCAACCGTTTATTCAGGCGCAAAGTTCCCGGTTTACGGTTGACGACCTGCTTGATGTGACCAACATCAATGTCGCCGATTTCAGCGAAGATGGAAAATGGATTGTGGCAACGGCATCGACGCTCCGCGACCGCATCGGTATTGATAATCATCGCTTCGGTGACCCGACTTACATTGCGCCGGCGCTTGCGGATATTCTGCTCATTGAAACCCAAACTGGAAAAACTCAAAAACTTTTTCCGACTCGTCGTCAGGTTCGCGCTTTGCGTTGGTCGCCTGATGCTTCACGTTTAGCGATGCTCCTGCTCGAAGGTGAACTATTCAAGCCGGTCGTCTGGGAACGCGCCACCGGTAAACTCAACAGCATCACATTGCCGCCCAATAAACTCGTAGCTGAGAACACCGAACTCGAATGGTCTGCCGACAGCTCACAACTGCTGCTTTCGTTGCGTAGCGCCGATTGGAAAAAACGCGCCAGCGACCGCTTCAAATCATTGACCGCTGCGCCCATCGTGACGCTTTCGAGCAAAGACCCATTTCTGGCATGGGAAGAGTTGCGGCGTATGGCGAACCTGCGTTCACTTGCCATCTGCGATGTCAAAAGCAATCAAGTGCGTGAAGTGGTCGCCGAATCCAGAATCAACGCTTTCGATTTTTCCGAAGACTCAACATTCATCACTTACTCTGAAGACATCACCAAAAAGACCGACTACGACACCATCGGCGGAGTCGATAATCAAGTGCAACTGATTTCCGCACAGGGCGGCGCGGCGCGCACGCTCATCAAATCGACCAAAGGATTGAATATCATCTGGTCGCGCGACACGCGAAGTTATGCTTATACGAAAGACGGCAACATCTTTATTGCGAAGATTGATGACAAAGAGGCGCGACAACTCACCGGCAAGAAAGATGAGAAGAGCGACACTAAAGACGATGCCGATAAAAAAGATGAAAGCAAAACTGACGACAAAGCCAAGTCCGGGAAAGAGACTTTCAATGCGGTTCGGTTAAGCGCCAGAGGCGAGGCGCTGGTTGCTTCAAATAAAGAGGGCTTGTGGTTGATTGATACGACGACCGGCGCGAAAGAAAATTTTTTGAAGCAGAATGAAGAAGACAAAGAAGCGCCGCGTTATCAGGTGAGCGATTGGAGCGCGGACGGCGAAAATATTTATTTGAGCTACGCTTCACGCACCCGCTGGGAGCGCGGTTTTATGCGTTACAACACCCGCGCCAAACAGATGAGCGAGCTAATCAAAGACGGGCGAATGTATGCGGGATTTCGTTTGGCGAAAAATGGCAGCGCAACGGCGTTTAATATCGCCGAAGGCAATCGTCCGGCAGATATTTTTGTCGCAGATGGCGATTGCAGAAACCTTCGCCGCTTAACCGATGTCAATCCACAACTCAGTAATAAGCGATTGAGCAAGACCCAACTCTTTTCTTACCTTGATGCCGATGGCACGAAGAGTTACGGCGTCGTCTATTTGCCTGTAGATTATGAACCGGGCAAAAAATATCCGACGGTGTTCAATATCTACGAACAATTTTTCGATGACACATTCAATTCGACCATCAACATTTTGACCAACAATGGTTATGCGGTGGTGCAACCGTCGGTGAATTTAGAGCAGGGCTTTCCCGGCGAAGCCTGGGCGAAAGGGGTCACGGCGGCTGCCAATAAATTAATCGAAATGGGCATTGCCGACCCTGAACGTTTGGGCGTCCAGGGCACAAGTTACGGCGGCTATGCGACCAACCTGTTGATTACCCAGACCAATCGTTTCAAAGCGGCGATTAACATATCCGGCAAAGTAAATATGATTAGCTTCTATACGGATAGCCCGCGACTTGGCGACCGCAATACCCACGCGCCGGAAAAGAGTCAAGACCGCATCGGGGCGACGCTCTGGCAACAACCCCAGAAATACATTCAACATTCGGCGGTGATGTTTGCCGATAGAATCAAAACGCCGCTTCTGCTCATGACCGGCGAACAAGACCACAATGTCCCGGCGCGACAGGCGATGGAGATGTATTACGCGCTTAGGCGTTTAGGCAAAGCCGTCGAGTGGGTGAGTTACACCAACGGCGGTCACGGCATGCCGACGACGACGATTGACGAAGTGAAAGATTATCACGCGCGCATTACAAAATGGTACGACGACCATTTGAAAGGCGATTTGAAAAAGAAAACCGAAGACAAAACCGACGCCGGGCAGCAATAGAGTGAATTACCGAGTTGGGTGTATAATCACCGCAGCAAATTTGATTCACCGACGAACGGAGCGAAGTTTATGGAAGCTAAGCAAAACCTTAAAGAAACGCGGTTGATTATCAAAACTTCAATGCGACAGAAAGAACGGATTGCGAAAGCGGCGCGTCTCAAAAAAATTTCCGTGAATGATTTCGTTTTAGAAAACGCCGCGAAAGCCGCCAGTCAGGTTTTAGCCGAGCAAGCCGATTTCACTTTATCAAAAAAGCAATGGAAAAAATTTTGTGAAGCCTTGGATGCGCCGCCGCGAAAAATTCCGGCGCTTAAAAAGTTATTAACCTCACCGAGTGCTTTCGATGAGCAATGAAGAAAAGTTAAATCCTCCTGTCCTGCTTGATAAAAAACACGACCGCGCCGCTTTCGATTGTGGAGTTGCGGAACTTAATGAATATCTGAAACGCTACGCGCTGCAAAATCAAAAGAAGCGCGCGGCGCGAACCTATGTTGCCACCAGAGGCAACCAGATTGTTGGTTACTACACGCTGGTTTACGGCTCGGTCGCTTACGAAGAAGCGCCCGAAAAAGTAAAAGCAGGTTTGGGCAAATATCCGATTCCGATCATTTTGCTGGCGCGGTTGGCAGTTGATTTAAGCGAACGCGGCAAGCGGTTGGGAGAAGGACTTTTAAAAGATGCGTTACTGAGAACGCTGCAAGCGGCAGAGATCGCCGGACTCAGAGCCGTTCTGGTTCACGCAAAAGATGAATCGGTAAAAAAGTTTTATGCGCGTTTCGGTTTTGAGCCGTCGCCGATGGATGAGTTGCATTTGTTCCTAAAACTCGCCGATATTCAGGCAAATTTGCTTGATTGATGCGCGATTATCACGCGCGCATTACAAAATGGTACGACGACCACTTGAAAGGCGATTTGAAAAAGAAAACCGAAGACAAAACCGACGCCGGGCAATGAAAGCTTTGGCGATTTTGAAAACCCTGACACGCTGATGGCAATTGATTTCCGCTCTGCAAGGCTCACAGATATTGAATGGCTACTCGCAGCCATGCGCGAGTTCTATGCGATTGACGGCTATCCGTTTGATGAAGCGATAACGCGCAGGAATTTAGAAAAATTTATCGCCGACGAAACGCTTGGCAAACTCTGGTTGATTGAAAACGACGCGAAACCGATTGGTTATCTCGTATTGACCTTCAGTTTCAGTTTTGAATTTCGCGGGCGCGATGCTTTCCTTGACGAACTGTTCATTGACGCGCATTTTCGCGGGCAAGGCATCGGTAAAACCGCCATGCGTTTTCTTGAAGAAAGGTGCCGCGAGTACGGCGTACAGGCTTTGCACCTGGAAGTCGAACGCGAAAATATTGCTGCACAAAAGCTCTATAAACAATTCGGCTTTCAAGACCACGACCGTTATCTGATGACCAAACGACTGGTCGAGTAAATCTTGCCTGACGATTGCGAATATCTGGCAGGCTATGGTTTACTAATTGGGCAACGAAGAAGGCAGATGGGGACTGGAGGTTATACCGATGAACGTCCTCACCAACCATACCGCTTCATTAAAATTTAAACGCGCTCGCTTCAACTTTTTGTTCACTACCTCACTTACCGTCATTTCACTTTTCATTTTTGCTTCGACGGCTTTCGCGCAAGGGTTTGGCAGAAGTCAAATGACCGTCCGGTTAGGGGTGAAATATGCGCCTAAAATTTATCTCAGCGGAACCAACCTGCAAATCAAAATCGCGGCAAAAGACCATGTCAATCCGCGATTTTTGCAGCGTTTGCAAGAGCAATTGGAGACCACTTTGTCGCTCTATGATTGGCGACTCGATATGGTTGCCAACTCGCCGGAAACTTTACTCACCTGCGCCATCGAGCAACTCTTTACCACTTCACGCCCAGGCGTGAAAACCCGTCAGGTTTATCGGGCAATCGGTTCGCATACGGTTTATGATTCAACCGGCGTCAGCCAGACGGTTCAGGATTTCGGTTACGTTCAGGAAAATTATAACGTCACCACCATTGAAGGGCGCACAACCGTTGATTACCAGCTCACGGATGTTGCGACCGGCAGCGTTTTAGATGAAGATGCCATGATTTTTAATTTCAAACAGGATTATGAAACCGACCCTCCCGGCACTCAGGTTGCAGCGATGTCCATGATTGATAACCTTGTGCAAAACATTACGACGCGCTTTCTGCCTATCTTTAATCCAACAATCGTCAATTTACCGAAAGGCGAGTTGAAAGAAATCAGTTATTACTTACAGGATGGCATGTGGAATAGCGCCATTGCCAAATTGAACGCTCATAAACCGTTCAAAAATCCCGAAGACGAAGCCTATCGGTTATATGCGCTTGGCGTCGCCTATGAAGGCTTGGCTAATGAAAGCCCTGACCTGGCATCGACAAAAATCAACTTTGAAAAAGCCGCCAGCCTTCACGACAAAGCCAGCCAGTTAAATTACAATGCGCCGGATTTTCAAGAAGCGGCGATTCGCGTTTCACGAATCTTACAAAGTTATAAGAAATTAGAAGGCGCGATTCGTGACTACGAAGCCAAACGCCAGCGTAAGGGATTAAAGGTTTTTGAAACCGCTAAAATTTATAAACATTTTGGCACCAGCAATGTGTTGACCAATGAGTTAGTCATCAAGTGGGCAAAAGCCGGGGTGAAAGACGAAGAAATCATGAAGCGGATCAGGAATTTGCGGGTTAAATATTTTGACCTGTCTGATAGCGGCATCGCCGAACTGCAACAATCGGGAGTCAGCGCAGAGGTCATTGATGAGATGCGCAGGACGATGCTCCCGCGACAGAACGCGCAAAAATCGAAACGTGACTGGGTGGGTACGGCAGTCGGCTACGCGCTGGCGTTCTATCCGTACACCTTCAGGTTTCGCTAAACCAAAGTGCAAGAGGTTGGTACAGTCGTGGTTGGCGAAGGCAGTAGCCCGACCGTGAGGGAGGGCTTAGGCATTGGACGCTAAGCCCTCCCTCACGGTCGGGCTACTGCTAGGGTTGTCCCAAGTTTTCCTTAATGTTGCGAATCGCCTGGCGGTTGTGCTTTATTATGTGACAAGAAGCGTTCGGCGAGAGCTATAAACAGGCAATGAGGCTCTCAAATACCAAAGGCTGTTTTCGACATGAATAAGCTCTCTATTAATTTGGTGTTCGTTTTGACTGTGCTGGTCGCCTCGACTGTGCTCTTGCCAAGTCAAACTCTCGCGCAAGGCTTGGGGTCGCGCAAAAACCGCATGGTGCTCTATCCCAAACAAGCGCCGCGCGTCTTTCCCGTCGGCGCCAATTTCGCCGTCAAAGTTTCGACTACCGCGCTCATTCGCTCAGACCATCTGCGGCAAATCAAAGACGGCATCGAAAAATCGCTTGCCAATTATGACCGGCGGTTCAAACTGGCTGCCTACAGACCGGAAACCATCATCTCCTGCACCATCACGGAACTCACAGCTTTTTCACAATACGAAACCCGCTCGCGCGCCGTGCAAGGCACTGTCGGGACGAGCAGAGAAGTTGATGCGGCGGGCAACAGCGTCGAAGTGGCGATCCCGGGCATCGTTTATGAACCGTTCACACTCACTATTTTAGAAGGCCATCTGACGGCTAATTACGAAACCAAAGATGCGTTGACCGGAAAGACTCTGGATGCGGATACCCTCACGGTGGATTTTCGCGACGGCTTCGTAGAACGACCCCCTTCAACCCATACGCTCTATCAGGCGATGATAAAAAATCTGACGATGCTCATCGCTTCGCGTTTCGTCATTGATTTTCAAGCGGTGACCGTCGCTTTGCCGCGCGGTAAACTCAGGCGCGTGAGTGACCTCTTGCAAAACGGTTTGTGGAACTCGGCGCTTAAAGAATTAAATGCGTTGCCGCCATTCAAAAATTCATCTGATGAAGCCTATCGGTTATACGCGCTCGGCGTCGCTTATGAAGGCTTGGCTTATGAAACGCCGTTTTTGCAGCCCACCAGAGATTATCTTGAACTCGCGGCGAAGGTCTATCGCGATGCCAGACAAAAACATTCCGGTGAAGCGGAGTTGCACACCAGCCTTAGACGTGTAGAGGATTTGCTTGCCGCTTATCAAAAAATCGACAGCAATGTCAGGGCTTATGAAACCGGCGAACGACGCAAAAAGATTGAATCTTTATTAATCAGCGACATTCAAAAACGCTTTGGCAACAATGAATTCGTCAATAACAACACCATCATCACCTGGCTGAGAAGCGGCGCAGATGAAAGCGAGGTTGCCAAACGCCTGTTGAATTTCAAATCGCGTTATTTCGATTTATCGCCGGCAGGACTCGCGACGCTCAGTGATGCAGGCGTCAGCGCCACGGTGATTGATGCCATGCGCGAAGCCATGCGCGGCAAACCTTACGAAGGCAAAACCCGCCGCAAATGGACAGAACTCAATGAAGAAAATCTCCTGGGCTTCTATCCGCAACTCATCGCCTGGTGAAAGATTTCGTAATTCCGAAAAATTTGCTACTTCTATGTCCCACGCTGGAAAATTTAAAAACCTGTCGCACGACAACCGATGACGATTTCTGTGTGTCTCGAATTCTTTGCGGCTTGATGAAATCGTTACCTTGTATGTCGCAAAAATTCTAATGTGCTGAAATATCCCACCCTCGTGAATAACAAACACCCAATGGTTCCGCTGACAACTATCGGCGCGGGTTTTCGTTTGATGCTGCATGGACTCGCCGCCGAATGCCTGCACGCAATGCTCAGAGAAGCCAAACGCCGTCACCAACCCCTTGTGCAACCGGCTGTAGCCGATTGATGGTGTCCAAGAAATGAAGTTCAGGCGTTTAATAGATTTGAATTGGCGTTAAAATTGAGCGTGGTTATTGGGTTGAACGTATCTTTTCTTCCTGTGCTTCGCGCCATTTCCACAATTCGGTTTCGTGCTCAGGGTCAAGCGCTTCGGCGGCGAGCACAAAAAATTCACGAGGCTTGGAGAGAAAATATTTTGATTCGGGGCGCGAGGCGTCAAAGAGTTCGGGGCGCAGCCAAATATCATCGGGGTCATGCAAACAAACAATTTCAAGCAATCTGGGCAAACGATTAATAAATTCTTTGGATTCAGTTTCTGAACGAAACTCTATGGGAAAAGTAAAGCTCTGGCTATGCTTGATACCTTTTTCAAGCAAGAGGTTTCGTTCGTTGCACATTGTGAGAGAGCCTTCGCCGAGCAAAAGCAATGCCGACAGCGCTTGTAGCCGCGTCCAATCGTCATTTGCTTGAGTAAGTTTTTGCAACTGGTTAATTACCTCATCGCCTTCTTCGTCGAAGACTTCGGGGGCAAAAAATATCCACTCGGCTACGACGAATACTTTATGCGCCGCTTTGATTTGCACGTTTGGACGTTGCGTCCTCACTAGTGTGCTCGCCAAATCACCCGCTAACGCTCGTGCGCGAGCGCGCGCTCTCAAAAGTGCGCGCGAACGCGCACTGCTCACCAGATTGCGCGACAAATCGCGCGAGCGCGCGCGCACCAGGACACTCGCCAGGACGCGCGCTCTCTCGCTCGCCAGGACGCGCGCCAGTGCACGCGTTCGCTCGCTCGTTAGTGCGAGAGTGCGCTCGCTCGCCAAGACGCTCGCCAGTGCGCGTCTGTGCGCAAGTGCCAGTGTGCGGGTTAGTGCGCGCTGGCACTCACGCGCACTACTTCGCGTCAGAGCGTGCGTTCGTGCGAGCCCCAGCATATAGACAATAAATTTGAAAATTTGAGGCTTACAAATAGCGTTTAGGCAACTGGCTTCGACCAATAAACGATGTCTGGGGGAATCGGTATGGTTCGAGTAAATCTCGAATCGATAAATGTCGGCTAAGTTAAGGTCATAAGTTATAATGTTGCGCAACCAAACATCCAGCGGTAGCTTTTCGATTCCCCAAAGGCAAACCTGTCGGTAGGTTTCGAGGTCTCGCGCCTCAATGAGCATTATTTGTGCAAACTGCAAATCATCAAGCTCGATCTCCTCTCTTGTATTAACCCAGGTCCACAACGTCTCATGCCAATTCTCAAATAATTCACCGCCAATCAGGAAGAAACTGTGCCCCAGCAGACGGCTGGGAGTTACGGTTTCAAGCCGTCGCTTAAACCAGTCATTCACCTGACGACTTGCAGGTTCGGAAAAATTTCGCAAGTTTTTAATGACGGCTTCGCTATAATTTTGGCAAACGAATGCTAAAACAACTTCGCAAGCTTCTTGCTGCTTGGCGCGACTCAGCCCGTTATCTTCGTCAAGCAACAAGGTAGAGAAGAGTTCAACGGCGGTCTCTTTCGTTTTGACATTACTTGCCGTCTTATTCTTAATTTCATCGAACAAATCGTTGCAGGCTCCTGAAAACTCTGTGAGCATCTCAAAAAGCAGATTCAAGGTTTCATGCCATATACGTTGCGAAGCTAACTTGGCGCAAATTTCAGCAAGCTCATCAAAGCGGCGAACCATGCCACGCAACTCGAACGCCGCGAAATATTCCTGAAAGGTCAAATGCACAAATGCGAAATGCTCAGGTCCGCGCGGAATCAGTAACCCGCTACGGCGTGCCACATAATCCAAAAATTTTTCTGCATCCTCTTTCGCCCTGCTTGTGCCGCGTTCTTCCTCAATCGCTTCCGTCAGCCAGCGCAAAACCACGTCACGATGAACCCATAAATCTTCATCTTTGTTCAGGGATTCATAACGCCGGTTCTGCATTTGCCAGCCGACTTTCGCAAGCCAGCGTTTCATTTCATCAAGCGTTGCGGGTGTTCCAAACTGGCGATAAATCTGAATGGTTTCCAGAAAAGCTTCAACGATTTTGTCATAAAGTTTGACGCGACCTGATGGCAGATTTGCCGTCACACGATGCACCAACGCCATCAATGTCAGCAGCAGTGGGTTTTCCGCCAGCCTGCGAACGCGGTCGTTTTGACTGAGCGCGCGTTTGAAAGATTCAATGCCTGCCTGTTGTCTTTCGGGCAGCGGTTCACGAGCTTTGTACCAACGAACGATGAACTGTTCGATATCTTCATCTGCAAAGGGAGCAACGTAGCAACGAACGATTCCAAAAGGTTCCCATAATGGCTCGCCTTCATCGTCCACCAGCGGAATTTTTTTAATCCCTCTGTGTTCAAACGGAACTTCATCGTACCCAACAATGCGACTGGTCAAAATCGCATAGCTCCGGGTTATTTCTTTGAGCAGAGGTTTCACAACCTTATCACGAAGATGTTTACGGTCTTCGACATTGCCAATTTCATCCAACCCGTCAAGCAACAAAAAGCCTTGCCCGTCGCGCAATTGTTCAAACAACCACTCAGTTGAGATGTCGCCGCGGATTTCCGCATCGAGCGTAGCAATGAAATCGTGCAACATATCTTCGGGCTTTTTCCATTTGCGAACTTTGTCTTTGTAATCGCGCAAGATAATCGGCACGGGGAGCAATTCGCCAAACATTCTTTTAAACGATGAATTTGCCGACCGTCCGAAAGCCGAAACAATAACTTTAACCAGGGTGGATTTCCCGCTGCCCGGATCACCAAGCACCACCAGATGGCGGATATTTTCTGCGGCGCGTTGTTCCAACGCTTCGGGGATATAAAGCGGCTTTTGCTTGGGGTCGCGTCGGTTATCCCAAGTTACACGCAAAGGCACATAAATATCATCGAGCCTAACAGTAGGGTTGTCTTTCAGATTAGGCAAGCCGAGAAAATCTATATCCTGATAACGCCACGATAGACGCAGAGCATAATCCCCAGCAATATCTTTTTTTAAAACATTCGACATTGTTTTACCTGATTAGTTATTACTGCAACTTACCGCCGCTATGCAACAGATGCAGCAAAATAACCTTTTCATCCATCTTGGCACCGACTTCTTTAGCCAATTCCTTAACGATACCGCTAATCCAAAAAATGCGCGGTTCCGGCAAACGTTTTGGCTCATCCTTTTTCGCCGAATCGGTTGTCGGAGTTGCTGCCGAAGAGCCGCCGCTGAGACTACCGGATTTGTCGCTTTCGGATGGCGATTGTTGCGTACCGTAAGGCAACTCTAATCCATCGAAAAGTGGATGCGGGCTATAACCTTGCTGACAGAATTTCACCAATTCATCGCTATAAAAAGCTGGGGATTGTTCGATTTTACGAAACAGAGGTTCCTCGAATTGCGCCAGATATTGCAAAACCAAAGTTAATCGCCAATCAAGTTTTTGCTGGTTGGGTAAAGCCGGAAGCGCATCAAGAAAAAGTTTCCATGAAGCAATGAATGATTTAATCTTACGCGGATTGCGCGGCAGATTGTTATTCAATGTTTCAATCAATTTCTTTCGTTCAGTATCTTGAAATCCAAAAAGTTCAGCCAACCGTTTTTTTAATTCCTCGTCCTTGAAATCAAGCATTTGTTCGATGTAGGTATGAGTCGCACGTGGAACGGGTAAATGGAATACGCTTTGAAACATCTTGCTCAAATAATCGCGAGCCAACGGGCGATAACGCCAAGTCTCTTTTTCACTGGACAAGGCTTTGGCAACGGAGTTTTCAAGATGCTGTTGGTCAATGCCGAGAACATAAACGCAATTGCGCGCATTGAGATAAAGTTTTAGCGACTCAAGCAAGCGATAGGATATTTCGCCCTCGCAACGATCAAGGTCATCAATAAAAATGACCAGCAATCCTCTGCCTTTGGTAATACTTGAAATGGCATTTTCAAAAAAATCTCGGAAGCGTTGTGAACCGAGTGCAGTCAAGAAATTTTCGTCTTCATATTCACGCCCGCGTTCCATCACGGTCTTAGCGGAAGGTAGCGGGAGTTTTAGGTTCTTGGCAATCTCGCCCATTGAGTTAAGCAAAGAATGGGTCGTAACATCGGCGATTTTGCCGGCTTGGTTAAATAGTTTGCGTGTAATACTGAAGTGCTGACGGATTTCGTTAAGCAGTGCAACAAGCGGGCTTGATTCAAACTGATGTTGCCACGGGTTAAACCAGATGAGTTCAATATCTTTCTTTTTCCTTAAATCATCAAAAGCGGTTCTCGTCTCTGCAAACCACTCCCAATGCAATTCCTCAGATATTTTTTTTATCTTCCCATCGTTTTGCTCGATTTCGCCGCCCATATACGCCCAAAGCATTTTGAGAAAGCTGGTTTTGCCTGCGCCCCAAGATCCACAAACTCCAATCACATAAGGCGGCGAGCAACTGAGAATTCGATGCCCGACATTTTTGACTTTCGGGTAATATCCAAGCGCATCCTCGTAAACAGGCTCATCATTTTTAATCATAGGCGTCAGTTATCCTGAATGGATTGTTATTAATTCCGTTTGAGTGCAATTGGAAGCCGCGGCAATAATATCCGCAAACCTCTTTTCTACGCCACAAAAAAATTTATAAGGCGGTCAATATCTTGAGTCTGAAAAAAAGTTAGTCACAAGTTGTGGTGTACACACGGATTTTCTCTGGGCTATAATCCGCAACGCAAAATTTTGATTGAAAATCACAGCGGCACGAAGTTGATGAAGAGGTGAAGAGGTGAAGAGGTGAAGAGGTGCGTCTGCATTTTCTCACCTCTTCACCTTCTCACCTTTTCACCTCTTCCACTTAAAGGTATTGCCCTTTTACCAACGAGAAAGTTTATGAATGAAAAAGATTTTGTTCACCTGCACCTGCATACCGATTACAGCTTGTTAGACGGCGCGATTCGCATCAAACCGCTCGCCAAACGCGCACAGGAAACCGGGGCGCGCGCCGTTGCCATCACCGACCACGGCAATATGTTCGGCGCAATATCGTTTTACAACACCATGAAAGGCAGCGGCATCAAGCCAATCATCGGCATCGAGGCATACATCACCAAAGGCAGAATGACCGACCGCGGCGAATCGACCACCGGCGAACGCGGCAGAAATCACCTCATTCTGCTCGCCAAAGATTTCAAAGGCTATCAAAACCTCATCAAACTCACGTCGTTTTCCTATACCGAAGGTTTCTATTACAAACCCTGCATTGATAAAGAATTCTTAGCTGACCACTCAGAAGGCTTGATTGGGCTTTCTGCCTGTCTGTCGGGCGTGCCGTCGGCGCTTCTGCTGACCGATAAATTCGATGAAGCGGCGCGCCGCGCCACAGAGTTTGAAGACATTTTCGGCAAAGGCAATTACTACCTCGAAGTGCAAAATCATGATTTGGAAGAAGAGGTCGGCACGGTCATTCCCGGAATGATTGAACTGTCGCGCAAGACCGGCATTCCTTTGGTCGCCACCAACGATTGCCATTATCTGTGGCGCGAAGATTGGAAAGCCCACGACATCCATGTCTGCATCGGCGCGGGCAAAGTCCATACGGAAACCCGCCGCGTCAAATACAAAGAGCAACAATTCTACTTTCGCACCGCCGAAGAGATGCAACGGTTGTTTGTTGATTTACCGGAAGCCATTTTGAATACCGTCCGGATTGCCGAAATGTGCAACTTGGAACTGCCATTCGGACAAAATCACCTGCCGGAATATCGCGTCCCCGATGGCTTCACCACCGATACTTATTTTGCGAAAATCGCGCGCGATGGACTTGCCGAGCGTTGGGAAGCGATTAAAAACCGTCCCGATAGAAAATATGATTTGAGCGATTATCAAGCGCGACTCGAACGTGAAATTACCACGATCATTCAGATGGGTTTTCCCGGTTACTTTTTAATCGTCTGGGATTTCATTCGCTATGCCAAACAAAACAGCATCCCCGTCGGCCCGGGACGTGGATCAGCTGCAGGAAGCTGTGTAGCGTATGCCATGAAAATCACCGACATTGATCCGTTGCAATATGAACTGCTGTTTGAAAGATTCCTCAACCCTGAGCGCGTTTCGATGCCTGATATTGATATTGATTTCTGCATCCACGGGCGGCAGAAAGTCATTGATTATGTGACGGATTATTATGGACGCGACCGCGTTTCGATGATTGCGACGTTCGGGACGATGGCGTCGAAAGCGGCGATTAAAGATGTCGGGCGTGCCCTCGATATGCCTTACGCCGAAGTCGATAAAATCGCCAAGATGATTCCGCCGCCGGTGCGCGGGCGCAACGTGTCAATCGAACAGGCAATCAAAGAAGTGCCCGAACTCAAAAAAGCCATCGAAAGCGACGAGCGCGTCAAAAACGTCATCGAAATCGCCAAGCGTTTGGAAGGCTGTTCGCGCCATACCTCCGTTCACGCCGCAGGCGTGGTGATTTCGCCGCGTCCGCTTTATGAACTCGTCCCCATCTCGAAGACTTCACGCGATGAAATCACCACCCAGTATTCGATGTCCGATCTCGAAAAGACCGGCATGTTGAAGATGGATTTTCTGGCGCTGACGACGCTCACCATCATCGAAGACTGTTTGAAATCCATCGAACGCGAAACCGGCAAACGCATTGACCTCACGAACATTCCGCTTGACGACAAAGAGGCATTGCAGATTTTCTGTGACGGACGCACCTCAGCGATATTCCAGTTTGAAGGCTCAGGGATGCAGGATTTATGCAGGCGATTAAAACCCGAAGGCTTGGAAGACCTCTCGGCATTAAACGCCCTTTATCGTCCGGGTCCGATTGACAGCGGCATGGTTGATGATTTCATCGACCGTCGGCATGGCAAAAAGAAGGTGCGTTATGATTTCCCGGAACTCAAAGACGTGCTCGGCAATACGCTTGGAATTTGTGTCTATCAAGAGCAAATTATGGCGGTGTTTCAACGCCTTGCCGGTTATTCGCTCGGCGAAGCAGACCTCGTGCGCCGCGCCATGGGTAAAAAGAAACGCGAAGAACTCGATAAACACAAAGAGAAATTCACTCGCCAGGCGGTCGAACGCGGTCACGATACCGATAAACTCGAAAAGCTCTGGGCAAGCATGGAAGGTTTCGCCGACTATGCTTTTAATCGCTGTCTAGCAGCTGATGCCAGAATCGTTGATGCCGATTCCGGGCACTCCGTCACTATCGAACAAATTGCTAACCGTGAAGTGAGCACTTCGCACACCTTCAGTTTCGATGGCGAGCAGGTCATCGTGAATGAAATCGTTGAAGCCTTCGCGACCGGCGAAAAAGAGGTTGTTGAAATCGAAACAACTGACGGTCGAACCTTACGCTGCACGATGGAACATAAGTTTTATACAGATGAAGGATATTTACCTTTAAGGGAAATTCTTGAAAGAGATTTGGAGATATATTTTTCAGAGGAAGTAGAACGGTATGCCCCGAACAGCTTGGAACAAACGGCTCACACCGGAAATTGAAGAACGGATCACGAGGTATTTATGAAAATCGAGAAAGTCAAAATCAAGCGGGTAACGCCCCTTCAAGTTGAGAAAACTTATAATATGACGATGCGCGCGCCGCATCATAACTATTTTGCCAATGGGATACTCACAGCCAACAGCCATTCGTTTGCCTATGGGCAACTGGCTTATCAAACCGCTTATTTGAAAGCTCACTATCCGACGCATTTCTGGGCGGCGGTGATGTCAAACGAATTGAATAACACCGCGAAAGTCGTCAAATACATTCAGGAAGCGCGACTGCAAGGCATAGAGATTTTGCCGCCCGACATCAATGAAAGCATTGATACGTTTACGGCAAGCGGCAAAACCATACGGTTCGGACTTGCGGCAATCAAAGGCATCGGGCAAACCGCCGTCGCCTCGATGATTGAAGCGCGCAAAGATGGCGCGTTCAAATCCATCTTTGATTTTGCCGAGCGCGTGGATTCCAAAGCCGTCAACAAGCGCGTGATGGAAGGCTTGGTGAAATCCGGCGCTTTCGATTCCATCAACACAGGGCATCGCGCCCAACTGTTTGCCGCCATTGATTCGGCAATTGACAGCGGACAGCGGGCGCAGAAATCGAAAGCCAGCGGGCAGGTCAGCCTTTTCGGAGCCTTCTCCGAAGCCTTGCCGGCGGTCGAACCGCCGCTTCCGAATGTCGAAAACTGGTCGCCCGCCGAACAGCTCAAAGGCGAAAAAGAGACCCTCGGATTTTATCTGTCGGGACACCCTTTGCAGGGTTACGAAGCGGCTATCAAAGACATCGCCAATGCCGATGTCGATTCGCTTGCATCATTTCATAACGGCGCGATTGTTTCCATTGCCGGCATCATCATGGAACTCAACATCCGCACCACTAAAAAAGGTGACCGTTTTGCGATGTGCCAACTCGAAGACCAGTATGGTTCGGTGCGTATCGTGGCGTGGCCCGAAAGCTATAAAAAACACGCCGGTATTTTGCAAAACGACACGCCGGTATTGGTGCGCGGCAGATTGGAAATTGATGATGGCGGCGCGATGACCATTTACCCGGAAGAGATTCAATCGCTCATCAACATCCGCGAACGCGCCGCCAAATTGATGGTTATGCGTTTTCCGGTCGCTTTAGCGCAGGATGAAAAACTGGATAAACTCTATCATCTGTTAGATACGCATCGCGGCGATTGCGAAATCGTTTTTGAAGTCGAACTCGAAGACGGTTCTTTAGCGCGTATTCAACCGAATCAATTCGTGCGCGTCAAAGTCACGCCGGAACTCACAAATTCCATCACCGAAGTGATGGGCAAAGCCTGTCTGGTTGAACTCAGAGTCGGTAAAGCGAGCAGCGTAGGAAAAGCTATATAAGAAAATTTATGAGCCACATTCCTCATACATTGGAACCTAAGTAAGTTGATATTTTTCAGAGTTCAGAGTAACGCCTTCAGGCGTGAGAGAAGAGCGATTCACGCATCAATGCGTAACTCTCAACCTCAAGAAATTTAGGTTCCACTGTACTGAGTATGTATGGAAGGGACAAATTTAAACCGCTTATTGAAAAATATGATTTACTACAGAACCTGCCGCCAGGAACTATCCCTCACTATAAATTTTTTAACCGATATGAGTGCTCCTCTTCTGAAAATTGAGAGATAGGTATAAACCGCTGACGAGTAAATAGAAACAAGCCTTTCACAAAAAATAATTGACCAGCTACTGACAAATTAACTAAGATGAACTTTCCAGATATCCCCCCTGCCGCTTCGGGGGCAGGGCGCGAGGCAGTGATTGCGCAAGCAGTTACTGCCTCTGCTTTTATGGGTTTATATGAAAACCAACATCTATGTTGACGGCTTCAATCTTTACTACGGAGCTTTGAAAAACACCCCCTACAAATGGCTCGACATTCATTCGCTTTGTCGGTTGATGTTGCCTAAACATTCAATTCACAAAATAAAATATTTCACTGCTCAAGTGAACGCTCGTCCTCACGACCCTGACCAGCCTGTCAGACAACAAACTTATTTACGCGCTCTTAAAACCATCCCTAATCTTGAAATTATCTTAGGACACTTTCTTTCAAGCGAAGTCATGATGCTGGTAGCCGGTTGTCCGCCTCATGCGCCGCAATATATCAAAGTCGTAAAAACCGAAGAGAAAGGTTCCGATGTCAACATCGCCACACATTTGCTTAACGATGGGTACAAAATGAGTATGAAGTTGCAGTTTTAATCACCAACGACTCCGACTTACTTGAATTGTGCGGCAGGAATTACATTTGCCAGTGGGGGTTCTCAATCCACAAAAAAGACCGAGTCGCGCATTGCTTCCACACGTTACCTTCATGAAGCAGATTCGTAGTGGTGTTTTAGCTACGAGTCAGTTTCCAAATCAGTTGACTGACAGTTCCGGAGTTTTCCACAAACCATCTTCATGGTAAATGAACTTTTCATCCAATTATCAAATCTTTTCTGTTTCTCTGTTTTCCTGCCTTTGATAGACTGAGTTTGCTGATAAAAAGGCAATTGTAAATTCAAGTGGCAAGATGACATCCGAACCTGTAACAACAAAAATGCAAGCCGAAACGACTGAGATGTTACCCGTCACCAATGAACCTGAAGCGCAGAAAATCAGCACCACCGAGATATTACTGGCAGGGTTGAGTTCACTTTTCGGGTTCACCGCGCTGCTACTGAAATTGCCTTACCGGTCGCCGGTGAGAAACTCCTTTCTCACCATGCTGGTGTTGTCCGCATTCTATTTTTACCTGCGCATTCGTTTGAAAATCCGCTTTCCGATGCAGATGATTCTGTTTCTGGTCTTCGCCGTGATCATCGATATTATCGGCAATCAATTCGGCTTGTTCAGCACCAGAGTGATTGCTATTCCTTACGACACGCTGACGCATTTTCTTTCAAGCGCGGTGTCGGTGTTGCCGGTGATGTGGTTGCTGCTGACGATTTTTAAACGCTACGGGTATAAATTGCCGCTCGGCTTTATCGCTTTCTTTTCGGCAACTGCGACTTTCAGCCTTGCAGCCTACTATGAAATCACCGAACTGATTGACGAGCGACTTTTTGGCGGGCAACGCATCTGGACGCCACGCGATACCTCGCAGGATTTAGCATCAGACCTCACGGGCATCATCATCGGCACAGTGATTTATACATTGGTGATTAGAAAACGCTGGCATCGCGAGAACCAGGAAAGTAATCAAAGCTCCCCATCAAAACCACATGATTCCAGGCAAATTTGAAAAATCATCTTAGGAGTAGACGGATAGAAACGGATTGCGCCAAGCAGTTGCAATCTGCCTGCTCGGCGCAATCTCAGGATAAACCTGGCTCTTCAAAAGGCGAATCCTTGCTTGCCTCTCGACCATTATTGGTCATAAACAAACATCGCCCAATTTGGCTGCAAAAAGTGGTAGCGCAATCCAAGCGAAAAAGTTTACCATTGGACTTTGTGTTTTTAAGCGTCAGGAATAGTCGGACAATTAATTTTTAGAAGTGAGTCTTTATGCCATCTGCATTTTCTCATGCCGTAGCAGCCGTTGCGCTCGGCAGGTCTTATACCACCAAACCTTTACCCAAGCGGTTCTGGATTTTATCTGCGCTGTGCGCGGTTGCGCCCGATATGGATGTCATGGGTAAACGCTTCGGCATCGAATACACAGACCTGCTCGGTCATCGCGGCTTTACCCATTCAATCATTTTCGCCCTGGTGTTAAGCGCCTTAATCGTTCTGATTTTTTTTAGCAAGCCGATTGCAAACATCTCCCGCAAGATGATTTTTATATTGTTTTTCACCGCCACCATCTCACATGGAATATTGGATGCGATGGTTGACGGCACGCTCGGCGTCGCCTTTCTTGCGCCATTCGCCAACACCCGATTTTTTCTGCCGTTTCGTCCAATCGTCTCTTCACCGGTCGGCTGGTCGTTTTTCAGCCTGGCAGGCGCGATGACTTTGATGAATGAATTCGTCTGGGTCTGGATGCCCTCAATCATCGTTATTTTCGCGCCCTATTTTCGCAAACGCTTACTTAATAAAAGCGAAGCGCCATCAACCAGCGCAACTTAATGGTTACCCACTGACTTTATGGTTTACAGCAAAAAGCCAAATCGCTTTATTTTTTCAATATCCCTGCTTTTCATTTTCTGCACTTCGTTTCAGAGTTTTGCGCAATCGAAATTTGTGACCACACGCAAGAGCCAATTTATTGCGCCCGACGGTCGCCCTTTGCACCTGAAAGGCATCAATCTCGGCAACTGGCTTTTACCCGAAGGCTATATGTTTAAGTTCGAGTCGGCGAGTTCGCCGCGACTCATCCACACGGTCATCAATCAACTCATCGGCGAAGCGGAAGCCGCAAAATTCTGGAATGAATTTCGCAACCGTTACATTACCCGCGAAGATATTCGCTTCATCAAACAAGCCGGGTTCAACAGCGTGCGCGTGCCGTTCCATTATGGGTTGCTGGTACGCGACGATGAAACCCATAAGCTCGAAGGTGCAGGTTATGAACTGCTGGATAGCGTCATTCGCTGGTGCAGCGAAGAAAACCTCTATGTAATTTTGGATATGCACGCAGCGCCGGGCGGACAAACCGGCGACAATATCGATGACAGTTACGGCTATCCGTTTTTATTTGAAAGCCCCGAAAATCAGGCGCTCACCATCAAAATCTGGCGGACGCTGGCGGCGCGTTACAAAGATTCAACCACGGTTCTCGGTTATGATTTACTTAATGAACCGATTGCCCATTTTTTCGATACTCAGACGCTCAATCCCAAACTGGAACCGCTTTATCGCCGGATGGTCGCGGCAATTCGCGAAGTGGATAAAAACCACATCATCTTTTTAGGCGGCGCGCAATGGAACAGCAATTTTAAAATTTTCAATCAACCTTTCGACGACAACCTCGCCTACACTTTTCATAAATACTGGACGGAGCCGACGCAATCGGTGATTCAGGAATATCTGGATTTCAGCAATCAATATCAGGTTCCGCTGTGGATGGGCGAGTCGGGCGAAAATACCGATGAATGGATAAAGACATTCAGAACCACGCTTGAAAAAAATGGTGTCGGCTGGTGTTTCTGGCCCTATAAAAAACTGGATGCGGCGAGTGGCGTTGTGTCCATTAAACCGCCTGCCGATTGGGAAGCGATTATCAAATTCGCCAATCACCCGCGCGCGACTTTTGAAGACGTCAGAAAAAATCGTCCGCCGAAAGAAAAAGTTGTGAAAGCCTTGAGCGATTATCTCGAAGCCATAAAATTTACCAACTGTCGAATCAATCAAGGCTATTTGCAGGCATTAGGTTTGAAGTAATTTAAAACGGCGTCCCCGGTTGAGGGTTTGCCGACTATAACGGTTTAATGAGGTTACTCAACCTCTGTTGAGAGCGCGGTCAAAGACCGCTTGTTCAACCTCAGTAAATTGCAAACCGCTATAATTTTTCTTTCGCGGTCGCCAATAAAAACTCAAGCATTTAAGATAGCCACATGAAAATAGTCATACCCGATGATTACCAATTCGCCACGAAAAACCTGCGTTGTCTTGAACTTCTCAAAGCCCACGAGGTAACCATTCTCGGCGACATCCATCTCGACGCGAACGCGCGCGCGGCGCTTGCCGAAGCCCAAGCTTTGGTTTTGATTCGCGAGCGCACCAAAATTGACCAAGCCTTTTTAAAACGGACGCCGCATTTAAAACTCATTTCACAAACCGGAAAGATTTCCCGGCATATTGATGTTGAGGCTTGCACCGCTGCCGGGGTGTTGATTGTAGAAGGCGCAGGTTCGCCCATCGCTCCGGCTGAACTCACCTGGGCGTTAATTATGTGTGCGTGGCGACAACTGGTTCCGGCAGTTGTGGAAATGCAAAACGGTCGCTGGCAAACCAATATCGGGCAGGCGTTAAACGGGCAGACGCTTGGCATCTGGGGTTACGGCAAAATCGGCAGAATGGTTGCCGGGTTCGGACGCGCTTTCGCTATGCAGGTGCAAATCTTCGGACGCGAAACCTCAAGGCTCGCCGCCGAACAAGATGGCTATTTGAGTGTTGCAACCAAAGAGAGCTTTTTTGCAACCTCGGATGTATTGACGGTTCACCTGCGGCTCGTCGAAGCGACCACCGGCATCATCAAAGCCGAAGATTTAAAACGCATGAAACCTTCAGCATTGTTCGTCAACACCAGTCGCGCCGAACTGGTTGAAACGGGCGCATTGGAAAATGCCTTGCAAATCGGGCGTCCGGGCTATGCGGCGCTCGATGTATTTAGCGAAGAACCGATTTATGACCTCAATCATCCGTTGCTTAATATGCCCAACGTTCTTTGCACGCCGCATCTCGGTTATGTCGAACAAAGCGGCTACGAGTTATATTTTAAAAAAGCCTTTGAAAACGTACACAATTTCATTACGGGCAACCCGACGAATATGGTCAATCCCGACGCGCTCATGTCAAAGATAAAATAAATCCCCTCTATCGGCTGCGCGATAATCAATCATCCGCAGGTTTCAGCCTGCCTTTTCATATGGCAGAATGGGCTTTTGTAAATCAGGTCGAAGCAGATGAATTTAAGAACCGTTAGTGCCACACGCTATGTCACGCCGCTCAGGGAAGGCGGGTCGCTTCCGGCAATCGTCGAAGCCGATGATGACGGGATGTATGTGCTCAAGTTTCGCGGCGCGGGACAAGGCGCGAAAGCCTTAATCGCTGAACTCATCGCCGGAGAAATCGCGCGCGTCGCGGGGCTTGCCGTACCGGAAATCGTTTTCATCGAACTCGACGCGGAGCTTGCGCGCACCGAACCTGACCCCGAAATTCAGGAACTCATCAAAGCCAGCGTCGGACTCAACCTCGCGCTTGATTATTTACCGGCGGCGGTGATGTTTGACCCGGTAGCTGAAAAGCCCAATGCCGAACTCGCATCCGCAATTGTCTGGTTTGATGCATACCTTACAAACGTTGACCGCACGGCGCGCAATACCAATATGCTGATGTGGCACAAGCGGCTCTGGCTCATCGATCACGGCGCGGCGCTCTACTTTCACCACTCGTGGCAAAACTTTCGCGAACGCAGCCGCGACCCCTTCAAGTTGATTAAAGACCATGTGCTGTTGCCGTTTGCCGACAAGCTCAGAGAAGCCGATGAAAAAATGAGTCGAGCTATCACGCCGGAAATCATTGACCGCATCGTTACAATGATTCCTGAAACCTGGCTTGCGGATAATGTGCTGTTTGCTGGTAAGCAGCAACAACGGGAAGCGTACACAGAATATTTAATCAACCGGCTGGCAGCCCCAAGAGATTTTCTGGAGGAGGCGATTCGTGCAAAATCGTTGCACTTATGATTACGCGATTATTCGCGTGGTGCCCAAAGTCGAACGTGAAGAGTTCATCAACGTCGGCGTAATTGTCTCTTGTCCTGCGAAAAAATTTCTCGAAGCGCGCATTGAACTTGATGAAAAACGCTTGCGGGCTTTGGATGCGACGGTTGATTTAGAGGCGATTCGCGCGCATCTCGCAAGCATACCGGCAATCTGCGCGGGCGGCGAAGCGGCAGGACCCATTGGCAAGCTTACGCCAAGAGAACGCTTTTACTGGCTGGTCGCGCCGCGCAGCACCATCATTCAAACCTCGCCCACGCATACCGGACGGTGCAAAAATCTAGCGGATGTGCTCGAACATTTACTCGATACGATGGTGCGAACGAATGCTGAGCAACAAAGCTCAGGAGGTAGCAGTGACGTATGAAAAAAAATATCGCCACATTATTTCTAATAGTAACCCTTGTCTCTTCAGTTTTATCTCAGAGAAAGTTTGACTCTTACGGCTGTCGTTACAAGGGCAAGGTCGCAACAGAGGTTATTGAAGAAGCAAAAATAACCAAAGTGAATGGGCAATATAGTGAAAGCCCGAAAAGTTTTTGGCACAAAGCCGCCTATAATCTGAATGGTGAGTTAATCGAAGAATATCCGGTTCCGGGAACCTGTGGCAGTTCGCCTCCTGACAAAAGAGTAAAGATAGTCGTTGATAAAGAGAAAAATACTCGAACTGAAATCGCTTACGATAACCGAGATAAGCCGCTTGCAAAAGATGTTTGGACGTACGATGCACGGGGTAACGTTCTTGACTGGTCATTCTATAGCTTCAATAAAAAATCGAATAAATGGAGGTTATGGGGGAGATGGGTTTCTACTTATGATGAAAAGGGAAATCAAACGAAAAGTGTGCGGTTGAATGGTAAAGGTAAAATGGAGCGGGGAGAAACGTATCAATATGATGAGAGAAATAACCTTACCGAGCATTCGTGGTTGAGAGCGGATGCAACAATTCGAGATACGTTAAAGTACACCTATGAATATGATGAACAAGGGAATTGGATTAAAAGAACAACTTGGGTTCGGATAACTCAGGTCAACGCTTCATCTTTTGAGCCACACGAAATCACTTATCGAACCATCACCTATCATACGGGTAATTAAAACTGCTTTATTAATAACTCAAAAGATTTCAGCGAGCGAAATGAATTGTTGATTCTCACTTCACTCGCTGAAATTGAAACCGCTATCCGAGAAAACCGAGGTTCTCGAATTGCCCGTTCAAAATTCCTTTGGAATCGCTGGTCAACCATTTATCCAAAATGGTTGCGTAAACCGAACGAAAATCCAGGGTGAATTTCGGGTCGCCCGCGTCATCCAAATCTGCGCCGGCAAGCGACGGTTGACGACCATAAATGCCGCCTTGCACCTGTCCGCCGATGACGAACATACATGACATGGTGCCGTGGTCTGTGCCGACGGATTTATTCTCATTCACCCGTCTGCCAAATTCCGACCACTGCATCATCAAGACATTGTTTGCCAGCCCGTGTTCCGCCATATCATCATAGAAGGCTTTTATGGCATCGGAAAAATCCTGCAACAATCCCGCGTGTTGCCCCGCCAGGCGATTCGTCCCGTCAATCTGGTCAGCGTGTGTATCAAATCCTCCGATGCGCGCATAAAGCAGACTCGATTCCGGCACCGTGGTAATGATGCGCGCGATGAGTTGCAAGCCTTGCGCGAGATTATTGTTATCCGGGTACTCAATGGTGGATTGGTAAGTGTCGAGTTGCGCTTGAAAATCCAAAGCTCCCGCCACCGCATCCAGACCGATTTTCTGCGCGCGTTCGATAAAACTATTTGCCGGTTGGTTGCGACGATGAATCGCTAAAAACGCATCAATGATGTTTTGCCGGTTATCTTCGTGGTTGCAATCGGTTTTGATGCCGTAACCATCAAAACTCGGAATATTGGGAATGATTTTCTGGGTTGCGGCAAAAGTTTTCGGCAAACGGTCAACGATTGATACTGCCGCGAGTCCCGGTTGATTAATCAGCGCCACATCTGCATAACGACCGAGCCAGCCGATGCCGCGCCCTTCGTTGATGTTCGCCGTGTGCCAGATGTCCGCCGAGGTGAAATGCGAGCGATTGGGATTCGGGTAACCGACGCCGGTGATAACCGCAACTTTGCCGGCATCGTAAAGGGTTTTGAGTTTTCCCATCGACGGATGCAAGGCAAGCTCGTTGGAAATTTTGGTATTGGCAATTTCTGCATCTCTCAGTCCGATGGTCGGACGCCATGAATAATAGTTGCGGTCAGTGTAGGGAATCACCGTGTTGAGTCCGTCATTGCCGCCGGAAAATTCGATAATCACCAGCACTTTGCGATTTGCGGCAGTTGCGCTTTGCCCGCTCGCGGTATTGATAAACAGGTGCGGCATCACCAAGCCGACGCTCACCGCGCCGACGCTTCGTTTAATAAATTGTCTTCTTGTTGTTCCCATCTTTCCCTCCTCTAGTTCAATTGAAATTCGGGCAGGCACATAATCAAAAAGACCAAGCCGCGAATGTTTTTATCAATGAAATGGTCATCCACCTCGAAAGGCATACGCCCTCCCTCATCATCTTTGGTCAGGTAATCGGTCAAAATCGCCACCACCTGGTTATCGACTTTGAGCGCCCCCATCACCGCAAGAAAATTGCGCACCGTTTGTTCAGGCGTCGAAGCGATATGAGTTTTCAGTTTCTCATTCGCAAGTCCGATGCCCGGCGACATTTTGTTGACTTCGCGTGTGCTGATGATACGCGCCGCAAAGTTATAGCGTTCAAGCATGGTCGAGGTGTTGAGCCAGCCGAGATTGGTTGGAAATCCCGATACATCGAAGGGATTGAGCAGGTCAAAGCCCATGCTCTTAAAGCCCACATAGGTTTCATAATCGGCTTGATGGAGATTGCCGGGAACGTAATCGGCTCCGAGCATACGCATCGCGCCGACCGTGAGTTCGGCGGGCGATTTGATTAACGCGAATTCGGCGCGTGGGCTGAAAAATTCATCGGAATTGAAAATCGCGCGCGCCAGTTCGCGAATCGAGTGATTGCCGGTGAAATAGACATTGGCGAATTTTTCAATCGTCGCTTTGTCTTCGGGGGTGTCGGCGAGCGGGTAGACGAAAAAGTTAAACAGTTTTTTAACCAGAAAGCGCGCCGTTGCCCGGCGTTCGCTGATAATCGCAATCACATCTTCGCCGGTGTAATTGGCAATGCGCCCGTAAATCTCTTTCGGTCCGGCATCGTGTTTATCGGTTTCAATGTAAGAAACATATTTATATTTCTTGCCGCCTTTTTCTTTGAACTTCCAGCCGGTGAAGGCGCGGGCGATTTCTTTGACATCCTTTTCGGTGTAGTTGGCTTCACCGGTGACCGCATCGTAAATGCCCATGGTAAACAATTCTTGCAGTTCACGGGCAAAATTTTCGTTGGGGTTGCCCAGGACATTGGTGATGCCATCAAGATAGACGAGCATTGCCGGGTCGCGCGCCACATTCAACAAAATGTCGTCAAAACGTAAGAGCGCCTGAGCGCGCAGCATCTGGTTTTGCACATACATGGTTTCATAAGGCACTTTGTCGAGCGCGCTGACGAAATGGTTATGCCAGAAAAGTGTCATCTTCTCTTCAAAGGGACGCGCGGTTTTGCCCATGCGGATAATCCACCAGAGTTGCACGTCGTCCATCGGGGTGAAGCGTTTGGGGTTGAAATTTTTCTGTAAATAATTATCGAGGTTGTCATTGTTGACAGATTCGTAATTGAGGTAATAATCGACCGCCGCCTGGCGAGTCATGCGGGTAAGTGTATCGAGTTCTTCGGGCGGAGCGCCGAAGCCCATGCGACGACTGAGATGCGCCGCCTGGTCATAAGTCAATTGCGCCATAGGGTTCTACCCTCCTTGTTCTTTTGTTGTAAAGCGAAAGCCAATGTATCAATCGTTCAAGCGAGGATTGAACGACGCTGGACAATTCAGGGACTGAATCGGTTTGGTGAGGAAGGTACTGCTGAAAAATTTTTACATCGGGGCAGAGGGTTTATTTTTTATTATTGTTTTATGATTGCGGCTGACAATGTAGCACATCCGCCGCAACGTGTCAGCCCGTTTGGAGAAATGTACACGTCGCTTCCACGAATTATTTTTTATTTCCTTCTAAAAGTTTGATGGTTTCCGCAACCCCTCGCAGGTTTGCATGGTCTAATGCCGTTCGCCCTTCGGTATCGCGCAGCAAACGGTCTGCGCCATTTTCCAAAAGCAGGCGCACGATTTCAGGGTTTCCTGTCCAGATGGCATAGGTCAGCGCCGTAAATCCCTGCGCGGGTTCTTTAAGATTTACATCTGCGCCTCGTTCAAACATTTTCTTAATGACCTCCGAATGGTTGGTCATCGCCGCCAGCATCAAAGCGGTGTATCCGCTTCTTGATCTTGCATTCACACTTGCGCCATCGTTGATCACCTCGTACAAGAGCCTGAGAATGATTTCTGCATCTTGGGGAATTTCTACAATGGCTCTGTTGGTTTCCTCGGTTTTGGGTTCTTCTACCGCAGGCGGTTTAACGACGAGGGTGTCCATTCGTTCGGCTTTAAATTTGGTTAATGCATCAGGATGTTCGGGCAGATGTTTATCAAGGTATTGTTTTAAAAAATCTGCCATTTGTCCCGAAGGAAACCGGTCAACATACTTTTGGGCAAAACCTATGCCTCTGACGACATCATTATTCATATTTGCCAGATACCAGTGCGCATAAAGCCCCTGCTCATCTTCAATAACTAATCTCTCCGGCTCGCCTTTTTGATGTTCGATCTGTCCATTCGATGCCGATGGTAAGAAAAGAAAGACACTCAACAGACAGACGACCGCGAAACCGTTAGCACGCAGTTTGGTTTGCATCAATGCCCTCCCGGTTTACTCAAGTTAATTTCGGTTCGCGCCCCGCGAAAAATGGTTCGATGATGGCTTAACGCTAATTTAAAATCTCAACTTCTGCAAATAATCATAGCTGATTTTGATGCTGTCGAGCGCCGCGCCCGGGGTTTCGTCCTGCTCGACGAAATAATGTTTGACGCCCGAATTTTTCATCTGAAAGATGCGTTTGAAATCAATCACCCCGCGCCCGACCTCTGTGAAAAATGCTTTCGGGGTGTTATCCATATCTTTGACATGAAATAGCTCGAACCTGCCGGGATACCTATTGAAATATTTTTCGGGCGCTTGTTTGGCTTTGCTAATCCAGTATAAATCCAGTTCCATCTTCACCAGTTTCGGGTCGGTCTCTTTCAGAATCAAATCGTAAGGCACTTGCCCTTCCATCGTTTCAAATTCAAAGTCGTGGTTGTGATAGGCGAATTGAATGCCCGCTTTTTTGCAATCTTCAGCGGCTTTGTTGATTTGTTCAATGATGCGTTTGTAATCATCGAGTTTCTGTCGTTCAGGCGGAAAAAGATAGGCGAGCACCAGATATTTATGCCCGACGGCGCGCGTGTCATCAACGGTCTTCTGCCAGTCTTTCGACTTCATTGCCGCAAGCAGGGTATGCGCCGAAGGCGCGCTCAGCTTGTTGACTTTTAAAACTGTTTTAACCTGCTCCGGTGTGCGGTTGTAATAACCGGCAAATTCAACCTCTTTGAAACCGATGGCGGCAACTTTTGCGAGTGTGCCCTCAAAATCCTTTTCCAGCTCTTTTCTGAGGGTATAAAGTTGCAAACCGATTTTTTGAATTCGTTTTCCCTGGCTTGCGCCGCCGCCCAGCCCCAATTGTGAAATAGCCAAACTGCCCAATGCTCCTGTCACACTTCTGGTGATGAATGCTCTGCGATTGATCAATGCTCGTGCCTCCCGATTAACTTGCGGAACCGTTCATTCTTTTACACCGCTGCGAGATTTTATGCAAAGATGTAGTGGCAAAAAAACTCGAATTCTTCAAAAATCGCATCTTGCCAGCAGGGTTTTCACTCTGCTAACCAACATCCCGGTAATCGTATGCAAACTTCCAATAAATTGAGTTGCCCTCTGCCGACTGCGGCGCTCTTCCATACCGTTCTTCCAAAACTTCAGGAGAGACCGGCAATTGAAGAAAGAACGTTGCAACTTTTTTTCAGGCGGGCAATTTTTTTTGAATTTCCCCGACGATTTTTGTGGGCGTAAGGCTTGCGTCAACGATTAAGGCATCGGTGGGTTCTTCGAGGGTGGCAAACTGGCTGGCAATTAATTCCGGCGGCATAAAATGATTTTTTCGCGCCGCCGTTCTCTCGCGGGCAACCTCGGGCGTGATGCGAAGATAGATGAACTGCACCTCATTTGAATGCCGAGGGGCGCGTGATTGCAGGCGCTTGCGATAGCTGGCTTTGAGAGCCGAACACGCCAGAATCATTGATTGATGATTAGCGAGGTTTTCGCCAATTAAACGGGCAAGCGCATCAAGCCACGCGGCGCGGTCTTCATCAGTGAGCGGCACCCCGGAATGCATCTTGGCGACATTGGCGGGCGAGTGAAAATCATCTGCGTCATAAAATTTGCAAGCCAATCGCCGGGCAAGCATTTTGCCAATCGTCGTCTTACCTGAACCCGCAACCCCCATTACAATTAAAATCATGGTCTACTCGCTTAACTCAAATTTTTCTTTACCGAATTTCGCTTGCATTCCTAATGCGACAAAAACCGACTCACCGATAGCTGCCATTTGATTTACAGCCGTTTCCAATAAAACTTGCGAATCATTGCCGATGATTAACAGTCGCCCGGCAATATCCCCGCGATTGATTGAATCGAGACCACCAATCGCTTCCGGTAAATTTGCCCGCACACTTTTTTCAATCAAATCAATTTCGCTATTTATCAAATCAACCGCGTGAACACATCTTTTTATCGCCTCAGCCGCGCCCTTGTCGTTCAATAAATTTTCCACGCGCTGCAACTCAGCGGCGATTTGTTTCAGTTTGGTGAGATTATAATCAATCAACTCACGCAAAAAATTCACCTGAGCGGTTTCACCTTCCAACTCACCTGCCCAATCAATTTCATCGGTCAATTCATTGATGTGACTATCACGCAAAATTTGACGGTGTCGCGCCATCTCAACTTCGGTCAATCGCGGTTCAAAGCCAAACATTCTTCTCAGCGCCTGGCAACGGTCGCTGCCTGCTTCAAAAGCGCGGCAAGCCGTTGGACGGAGTTCATAAATCGCACAACTCACCCGTTTGCCGACCTCACCTGCAAGCGCCACGCATCGCGCCTCACCTAAATCGCGCCTCAGCCAATGGGTGGTTTGTTCATCGGTATCAGTGACTTCCCAGGCAAGCGAACGCGGCGTCGCATCTTCAATTGAAATTAAAATCTGATGAAAATAAGCGCAACACGCCCCACAGGTAAGACAATCCGGTATTGCTGTTGACTCAGTTATAAAAATACTTTCATCCCGGCTTTCGGCATATAGTCCCAATAACTCATCTTCAAAGCGAAAGCCGGTTCGTCTATTTGCCAGCGCCTCGGTTAAATCCGCAAAATCCGCTTCATCCATTTTTCGACGACCGGCGAGTTGTATTAAACGATTGGGGTTGACGCTCAATGGTGTATGCCTCAAAGGAGTTTCAATATAAAAAGTTGCTACGGAAAACCACCGCGCTCATTGAACAGGTTGCATTTCCCAGCAGATGCGGCGGCTTGCGCGGATCGGTGCGGATTTCCGGTGGTTTCGATGCCCTCAAACAAAATAACGACGGATGATTGAATGCAAAATAATCTGCAAAAATCCGTTTCATCCGCTTAATCCGAGAGCAAGTATCGACCGTCAATGGCAACGCATCCGGTCTTCCATCCTGGTTTCAGGAATGCATCAGAACTTTTCAATCATTGCATCTTCAATTTTGTCTGACGCACGATGCGCAAGCCGAATACACCGCCTGCCATTGAACCGGGGTGCGCTTGAAACTTAATGGTCACGCGCTCTTTGCCACGTAAAATAGTTGCGGATAGGGGGTATTCAACATCAAAAAATTCGCCGGGTTTATTATCAAACAGATTTTGCGTCGCAATCTTTTCACCGTCCACGAAAATATCGAAAACCCGTTTGCGGCTTTCGCTACCCCAATAAGTGCAAAGCAGCGTCAACCGCTCGCCTTGCGTCACTTGCAATTCATAGCTGAACCAGCCGTCACGCGAATCGCGCCAGCGGCGGTCTTCGAGATAGCCGGAATCGGTCTTTTCACCTTTAAAGTTGTGGGCTTTTTCATCCCCGGCTTCACCGATGCGCACCCCATCAACGGTGCGTTCACTAATCGCTTTTTCTCTGGCGGCAAGAGCCGCTAACCTCACCTGGCGCTGTTGCCACTCTGTAGGCGAATAGACTTTCCAATACACCGTGTAGCGCATACCTTGCGCTCGATAAAACGGAATCAGTCGCACTTCGCGCGGTTCAGCCAACCCAACGGTTGTGAAAGTGAGTGGCGCGCCTTTCACCGGTTTAATTTTCGTGAGAATCTTTTTCACATCGCTCACTACAAAACCCGGCACTTCGGATAATTTCACACGCGCAGGCTCAGCCGTGTAGGGACCAAACCGTTTAAGTCCTTCCATGCCTTCTTTGCCTAAATCACCCGCCAGCACAACGGGACCGTATAAAATCGCAAGGGTTTTCGCATCGTCAGGCATGGCTTCGATTCTTAAACTCATCGGCAAGCGCAATTCCAACACATCTCCGGTTTTCCATTGGCGTTCAATCGTCGCGTATGAACCGGGTTTAGCATTTAAGTTTTCAGCTTTGCCGTTGACAGTAAATCGCATTCCACGTTCAGCCCACGAAGGCACGCGAATCTTCAGAGCCAGGCGCAAAGGTTTATCGGTCTGGAATGCGAGTCTGCTGGTTTCGCTTTGCGGAAAATCGGTGGTCTGTTCAACCGTCAAGCCTTTCGTTTTCCAATTCAATACCGAAGGAATGAACAGGTTCACATAAAGCGATTCGTCATCGTGAAAATAGATGGTGTCATTGTATTTCGCATGGTTTTCCATGCCTGTGCCGACACAACACCAGAAATTATCTTCGGGCGTCGAGAAGGTTTTAAAGCTGCCCGGCTTCATTGGCGAATAATAAGTCATCATTCCCATCTCAGGGTCTTGCGAAGCGAGAATGTGATTGAACAGTCCGCGTTCATAGAAATCCATCATCTCTGCCGATGGGTTCCACTCAAACAAATGGCGCGTCAGTTTGAGCATATTGTAAGTGTTGCAGGTTTCGGCGCTCGATTCGCCAAGGTGTTTTGAAAACGAAGTGACCGGAAAGAAATGTTCATCGTCGCTGTTGCCGCCAATCACATACGAGCGATGATGGGCGACGCGCTGCCAGAAAAAATTGGCGATGTTGTAATAGCGCGCTTCGCCTGTGAGTTCATAGATGCGCGCCGCGCCGATGGCTTTGGGAATTTGCGTGTTGGCGTGCAAGCCGTCGAGTTTATCGACGCTTTGCGCGAGCGGGTCAAACACCGCGCGATGATCGAATTTATGCGCCAGCCGCAAATGCTCATGGTTTCCGGTCACCGCATAGAGGTTGGCAAACAGCTCATTCATGCCGCCGAATTCGGTTTCAAGCGAACGTTGAAACTGTTCTTCGCTTAAACGGTCAACGCGAAACGTCACCCAATCAGCCATCTTCACGACGGTGTCGAGCGCCTGTTGGTTGCTGCATAACTGATACATATCGAGCAAGCCCGCCATGATTTTGTGAATCGTGTAGTAAGGCGCCCAAACCCGTTTGCGGGTTTCCACACGGTCAAAGAACTCTTCGGGAAACGCCGACAGATAACCGGCGTTCGCGCCTTTGGCTTTGAGAGCTTCTTGAATCTTCACAAGTTCCGCAACGATTGTGTCGGCTTGTTTTTTGAATCGCTCATCGCCGGTGCCGGCGTACATCAAGGCGCAAGCCGACAGAAAATGACCGAGCGAATGTCCACGCAATTCAACATCGGGCGCTTCCCAACCGCCATAGGGTTTGGCGGTTGACGCAAGCCCCGCATTCAATCGAAAGGTATGAAGCAATCGGTCACTATCGAGACTGAGCAGATATTTCTGGTCACGAATCATCGCGTCACGAAAGGGACTCGCAAGCAACCGCACGTCCGTAAGCGCGAAAGGAATGGCTTTAGCCGGAATTTTGTCAGGGACGCTTAATTTCTGTGCGAATGAATTTCCGGGTGCGGTCAATAAACCTGCCAACATAAAAAACATCAATAAAATCGCGGGCTTTTTCATTTTTTTGTTCATCGCAATAGCTCTTTGATTGGATAACTCGACAATCAGTTGATAGATAAAATACGGAACAGACGGAATAATCGGAACCAACGGAAGTTTAGCAGAATAATTTGCTACTGAGGCTCACTATAACTTCGGTGCAGGTTTCCGTCTGTTTGGTTATTTCCGTTTGTTCCGTTCTCTCTTTTCAGCAATCGTGCTGCATCATTCCAACAACCGGCTGGCAATTTTCGCATCTTGCGTGAGTTTAAAAACCGGATGGGGTTTGCCGACTTCCAGATAAGCATCGAGAAAATTCCAGGCTGTCAGTCCATCGTCGCTTTCCGGTTCAAGCAAGTATGCCGCAAGCGTCCCCAAAGGTTGCGCCATGCGCACAAGAAGGCTGCCCGCAGGGAAAGTCATCGACGCTTTTTTATATTGTCCCTTCAGTCTCACTTCATTGTGACCTTGAAAGGCGCGTTGCGCGCGTTTGACCTCATCAATGGTAAAACTTTCGACTTCGGCAGTCAGTGGCGCGGTCAACTCTTCAACGACGAGTCCGTGTTGTTTGAGTTTTTCAAGCGCGGCTTTCATGCCGTCTTCACGTTTGAATAGATAGGCTCGCGGTGTTGCGACGCTGCGGGTTGCCGCAAACACCCCGTAATCGAGCATCTTCATCGGCGTGAACTTGTCTTCAAGCATGGCGGTCATCTCTTTACCTGAACGCGGATTTTTCACCTTCTGCACTTCGCCAACAAGAATATCGACAGGTTTGGCGAGCGGTTGCATTTGATATTCGACGCCGAGTTGAAAAGGCGTTTGGCTTTGCGCTCGACGAATGGTGTCGTCATCGAGTTGTTTCGCCAGTTGCAAAATTTCCGCAGCGTGCGCGGCAGCGTATTTGCAGATTTCTTCAACGAAGGCTTCGGTGACTTCGATGCGACGTTTGAACGAAAGATAGCTGTAGGCTTCCGAAAGAATCGTCAGACGATTGCGCAGTCCGACGTAGTTTTGTCCGATACGCGGCGCGTGAGTGAAGGCTGCCCAGATGCGCTCTTTGCCTTCCTGATTTCTGCCGAAACTTGAAACTTCGCCGGTTTTCGCATCCCGCGTTCCGAAATTGCCATAATAATAGGCGCGGAATTTATGTTGTGCGAGCAAGGCTCTACCAATCACCGGCATCATCTTCTCGCGATGAAAGGCGATGAGGCGCGCATCAGATGCCGGGTTAAGCGGAATCGAATAGGTCAGGTGATAGCCGTGATAGGAACCATTGGTGGTGTGCAAATCAACTGTGAGGTGCGGGTCCCAGCGATTCATCAGGCGCACGAGTGATTGTGCTTCGAGGGAATCCAATTTCATGTAATCGCGGTTGAGGTCTAAGCCTTTGGCATTTTCGCGACGCCCGACGCCAGCCACCGGACCATACTGCTCGGTGCGATTATCCATACTGATTTTTTCATTGCCATCGGCATTATAAATCGGCGCAAGCAAGATAATCGTTTTGCTGAGCAAGCTGCGTAAATCGCCCGTGAGCATGCGGCGCGCGAGGTGTTGTACGGCTTCTTTGCCTTCGACTTCGCCGGCGTGAATGTTGGCGAAAATGAAGACGACGGGTTTACCTGACGCGCGCGCTTCACGCGGCGTGGCAACCGGCGGGTCAGCGAGAATCATTAAGGGCAGAGCGCGCCCTTCCTGTGAAGTGCCAAAAGTTTCAAGGCGCGCGAGGTCGCTGCGGTTTTGCAGCTCGGTGATAAAGCGCATGACATCATCGTAACGACTGGTCTCTTCAAAGTTCGTGAGTTCAGCGCGTGATTTCAATTGATTGTCCTGTGCAAAGGTGATTAGGGTGAATGAAGTTAAACAAAAAATGATGAAGACAACTAGGGCAAAGCCTGATCGCATGAATGAAGTTCTCCTTCTGTGAGTTATCAAAATGAGAAATACCGTAAATCATCAAAAATTGGCTTTTATTCTGTGGTCGGGTCAGCGACCAAATGAATTTAGCCGTGCCTTGAAAGACCTGGCTAAATTCATTCCACCGCTATAGTGGCGTGCAGTATTTGGTAATCGCCGTTTTGCGGTTGTGCCGCTTTCGAGAATATGCCTCACTATTTCTTTTGCCTGTGTTTATTGGATGTTTTTTTCAATTTTTCTACCCAAAATGATGAATCAATTATCATCTTTCGAGGGGTCGAGGGGTTCTTTCTTTTTCTCATCGGCTTTTTCGTCTTTGACGGTTTGCAGGATTTCTTTCCAATCGAACCACCCCTGTTTGCCGCGAATCCATTTTTCAAACCAGTTGAATTCGGCAACCGCTTTGACATATTGATTGCGTGGGTCGGGAATGCCATGCGTATTGCCCGGATAGACCATAAACTCGGTCGGCACACCAAGTTTCTTTAACGCCATGTGCAACTCTTCGCTTTGTGGACGCGGCACACGCGGGTCGCCATCAACCACATGAATCAAGGTCGGCGTCTTGGCATTCTTGATGTATTTGAGCGGCGATACATCCCAGTATTTCGAGAAGTCTTCATAAGGCGGTTTGCCGCCATAATAGAATTCGCGATTGCGTTGAATGTCGCTTTGCGCGTACATCGAAATCCAGTTGACCGCGCCCGCGCCCGATGAAATCGCTTTGAAGCGGTCGGTATGGGTCAAAATCCAATTCGACCAGTGCCCGCCGGCGCTCCATCCCATCGCGCCCATTTTGTCACCATCAACAATGCCCTGCGCGATGAGAAAATCGACGCCGGTCATGATGTCATCGTAACCTTGGCGGAAATAATCGCCGCCGATTTCCATCTTGTGGCGTTCGCCATAGTTGGTCGAACCGCGATAATTCGGACACAAAACCGCGTAACCTGCGCCCGCATAAATTTGCGAACCGTAACCGGGATTGAATCGCAACACATCTGCGCCTGCGGGTCCGCCGTGAATCTGCACAATCAGCGGATAGCGTTTGCCTTTCTCGAAGCCCACGGGTTTTACGAGGACGCCCTCGACCATCTTGCCATCCGATGATTTCCATTGAATGGCTTCGGTTTCACCAAGCGCCAGTTTTTTGATTTGTGGGTTGGCAGCCGTCAGTTGTTTCCAGCTTGAACGTTTGCCGATTTCAGCAAGCGACGGCGCGATAAACGTATCATTGGGCATGGTTGAATCGGCATAATTTACGAGCAGGGTTTTGGTGTCTTCGTCCTGCGCCACGAAAAGTGTGGCATTTTCTTTGGTGAGTTGAGTGACTTTGCCGGTATCGGTTGCAACTGAAAATAGACCTGTGGTAGCGCGCCAGCCTTCATTGAAATAGATGGTTTTACTATCTTCCGACCAGAAACTGACCGTCACATTACCATCAAATCCATCGCCCAACTTTTTCCACTGCCCACCGGTCACCGGACGAATATAGACGCGATTGTTGCGGAAATATTCAAAATTATCGGCGGCGGCAAAAGCAATCCATTGGCTGTCGGGTGAAAAGCTGAGTCCGTTTTCGCCAATCTCTTTATTGTCGGTGAGGCGTTCGATTTTCCCCGATGCCACTTCCAACAGATAAGCGTCGGCGTAAATTCCGGCTTCGGTTACAGTGCGTTTATAACGGTCTTTGGGAGTGCCGCTGAAGGCAATCCATTTGCTGTCTTTGGAAATCGTCACATTGCCGATGCTGTATTCCTGACTGGAAGTGAGCCGCGTCTCTTGTTTGCTATCAATATCGAATGCCCAGAGGTGTGCAAGCGGCGAGTCTTCATTGCGAATGCGCACGGTGAATTTTTGTTCGACGCGCTCTTTGTTATCTTTGTCAAGGCTAGCGGGCGAGACGAAATAAATCCGCCGACTATCGGGCGAAAATTGCCACGAGGTGATGGGGGTTGCGTGTTTGGTGAGTTGTACGGGCTTTGCGGTTTCAATTTCCGCCACCGGCAACACCCAGATTTGTTGATTCTCGTCTTTGCCTGCGGAAAAGGCTAACCATTTACCATCTTTGCTGAACCCGAAATTGCCGACGCCATCTTTCGCGTCGGTGATTTTGCGCGCTTCACCGCCATCGGGTCGCATCAGATAGAGTTGATTTTGTGAAGACGATGATGGCGGGGCTTCGCGGTCTGAAGCGAAGACAAAAAATTTACCATCGCGTGACCAGCGCGGCGCGTTTTCGTTTTTGTCTCTGGTGTAAGTCAACTGCCGCGTCGATTCGACGCCGCGTTCAAGTGATACCAGATAAATATCCGTGAAGCGTTTGGCAGTTTTCCAATCGGGAACGCTCAGGGTGTAGAGTCCCCATTTGCCATCGGGGCTTACGGCAGGGGCGCTGGCGTTGCGGATTTCCTGCACATCCATAAAAGTCATCGGGCGTTTCTGTTGCGCCACGGCGCTCGCGGCGAGTAACAGAAGGGTAAAGAAAATCACAGAAAATTTCTTGTTGATAATCAGCGAGGGATTCATCGGTTTCCTCCAAAAATATTGTTGAATTGCGATAACTGGTTGCCAGCCTCAGTTAGTGATTGCAATGTGATGGACGTTCGACCGGGTTTTCATTCCACTGGATTGCGTCGGCAATTATCTTTCAGGAGGGCAATCATACGCCCCTGAAATACGCCATTCAAGTTAGGGCGTGGTTTAGTCGCGTTCTAATTTCATATTTAAAACTGTTAGAACATGGTGTTGGCGTTTGCGGAAGTTTCGGGCACACGCTGAAGCACATCCCAGTGCTCGACAATTTTGCCGTCATCATCCAGCCTGAAAATATCAATGCCCGCCCAATCGTCACCATCAGGCCAATACTGATGGCAATGCAGCACCACAAAATTGCCTTCGGCAATTGCCCGTTTGAATTCGACGCGCTTGCCCGGGTATTCATTTGCCATGCGGATAAAATATTCGATGAACGCTTCTTTACCATCAGCCACCGCCGGGTTGTGCTGAATGTAAATCTCGCCGGCGTAACGCTCAATCGCTTCAACCGGCTGGCATTGATTAAACATCAGGTCATAAAAAGCGATTACCTTCGCTTTGTTTTGCTCAAGCTGTTTTGTCATCTTTCCTCTCCAAATTATTTTTCTGCATGAATTAAAGAGGTCTCGCTGATTTTATGCAAAATCAGAGTAAGAAGCTACTCACGGCTTCTTGACCAAGCCTGACAAAGACAATATCGTTTCAAGCGAAAGGACATTTATGAACATACTGGTACTCGGCGCAGGGCGTATGGGTTACGGCGCAGTTTATGATTTAGCCCACAGTTCTCAAGTCAAAGCGATCACCATTGCCGATGTTGATTTCCGCTTAGCGCATTCGGTTGCCGAAAAAATTGCAAGCCCGAAAATCACGCCGCGAGAAATCGATGTTGCGGATTACAACGCGACGCTCGATTTAATGCGCGGACATGATGCGGCAATCAGTTGTGTCACCTATTTTTTCAACGAACAACTGGCGCGCGCGGCTATCGAAGCAGGGGTCAATTTCTGCGACCTCGGCGGCAATAATACGGTGGTGGCGCGTGAACTGGCGCTGCACGAAGAGGCACAATCGGCGGGCATCAATATCATTCCCGATTGCGGACTTGCGCCCGGCTGCGTGTCGATTCTCGCGGCGCACGGCGCGGCGCGGTTCGATAGCCTTGATTCGATTCGCATACGAGTCGGCGGTTTGCCGCAACAGCCTAAGCCGCCGCTAGATTATCAACTCATCTTTTCGGTTGAAGGATTGATTAACGAATACATCGAACCGGCGCGGGTGATTCGCGGCGGGAAAATCATTGAAGTGCCTTCGATGAGCGAAATCGAAACTTTGGAGTTTGCCGCTTTTGAAGAACTCGAAGCCTTTCAAACTTCGGGCGGCACTTCGACTTTGCCCGATACCTTCCTGGGTCGCGTGCAGGATTTGGATTACAAAACCATTCGTTATCCGGGGCACGCGGAAAAATTCAAACTGTTAATTGATTTGGGACTGACGAGCAGCGAAGCCATTGATGTCGATGGCGCGCAAGTCAAACCGCGTCGTGTGCTCGGTGAAGTCTTGAAAAAACAGTTGCCCGCCGATGAACCCGACCTGGTGTTGGTTCGCGTCGAATTTTGCGGCGCGATGGATTTGATTCAACAGACTTTGCGTTATGACATTATTGATAAACACGACGCGGCAACCGGCTTGAGCGCCATGATGCGCGCCACGGCTTTCCCCGCATCCATCATCGCGCAGATGATGGCAAGCAATGTGATTGAAGAAAAAGGCGCGATTCCGCAAGAACTTTGCGTGCCTGCCGAACGCTTCATTCGCGAACTCGAAAAACGCAACATCAAAATCAACGATTACTTTGTTGAATAAACCTGCCTGACCGGCAGGATAAAAAGCGACTTGAGGTTGATAATTGCATTTTCGTCACGGCTCAAGCTAACACGCCATTCACAGTGGGCGAGTGACTATGCAAAATCACTGCCCGATAACTCATCAAGCAAGGCTTTCGCTTCCTGCAAGTCCGCCGTCTCGAAGCCTTCGCTGAAGCTGTCATAGATTTGCGCCAGCAGTTCCCTTGCGGCTTTCGGTTTATGCTGTTTTTGATAGAGACGGGCGAGACTCATCACCGCGCGTAATTCCCATAACTTCGCCTGCTGCTGTTGAGCAATCTTGATGGACTGATTGAAACAGATTTCGGCATCGGCAAGGGTAGGCAGACCGGCTTCAATCATCGCTTTTCCACCCGGAGCGGCGAGAGAAAGGTTTTGACGGGTTGCCTGCATCAGGTAGAGTTCGCCTTTGAGACGATAGAGTTCCGCCTTGTAGTAGCCTTCTCCGTTACGCTGGATCATCGCCAACCCTTCATCCAATAGGCGAAGCCCCTCCTCGACTTGCCCTGATTTCATTAACGCCTCAACCAGTAAAGCCAGATAGTGCGGACGCATCACTTCGGTGCCGGTTGCCTGATGATCGGCAATCCCCTGGCGTATCTGTTCAATCCCCTCTTCCAGTTGTCCCTGCTCGACCAGCGCCCAGCCGCGCGCAATCATGGCATGCGCGTGATACATCACCAGCCCATGTTCGCTGGTAACGGTGATTGCCGCCTCGGCGCACCCTTCGGCAAGCCGCGCTTCCCGACGCAGTTGATGAAGAATTGCCGCAAAGAACCAGGTGTGCGCCAGACCGTGAGGTTCGGATAATCCGCGCGCCAGAGCCAGGGCTTCGTGTATCTGCGCCACAGCCTGATCACTCCGACCGAGAAACCACAACACCCAGGCGGCATGGCAGCGCATCACAACTCCCGGATTCTGGGCATACAAAAAGACATCTTCAAGATGCCGCACCGGGTCGTAGAGCGAGATGGCTTTCTCAGAGTGTCCGAGGGCAAGAGCAAACTCCCCCATATGCGCGAAGGTTACTCCCATCATCAGGTGACCGCGCATCGCCAGCCCCGGATACGGAAGACGCTCAGCAAGAACCAGTAATTCTTCGGCGATCTCGCGGGCGGCATCTAACGCTGCCCGCAATATATGAAAGGTCCAAAGCCCCCAGAGGACTTCAGCAATATCCGGCGTCCGGTCTAGCTGCTGACATAGCTGTCTGGCTCTCATGTAGGTGCGACCTACATCAGGAAACGCATAACCCTCGGTGGCAATCAAGGGGACGCCCAGGGTGAGTTGCAGACAGAGTTCCTGCTCGGCGCGCTCTGTGGTATCCGGCAATCTTTTGAGCACCTCCAGCCCCCGGCGCGCAATCCCGACCGCTTCGCGATAGGCAAACCGGCGAATGGCATTGTTGGCTGCCTGCTGAAAATATTTTACTGCCCGCTTATAGTCCCAGCCTTGCTCAAAGTACATCGCCAACTCTGCGGCAATTTCCCCGGCGCGCTCGCCAGAACGGGCTTCCTTCTCCTCCCCGATTCGGCGGTGGAGTTGCACACGCCTGGAAGCGGGCACCCGTTCATACAGCACATTCTGATACAACGCATGGATGAAGCCGTACTGCGCCACCGCTTCTCCGTTTGGCAGTTCTTGAACGCCGCAATCGCGAATGAATTGATGCCGCCGCGCCAACTCCCGGCATCGCGCTTCCACAACGGCGCGCTCCTCTTCCAATCCAGCCGCCAAAGCCAGCATACAAAACTCCGCTCCCGCGACGCTTGCCGCCTCAAGTGTTCGTTGCTCTTCCGGGTTGAGATGGTCAATCTGCCTTTCGATCATCTGCTTGATGCTGTCGGGAACTCCCACCTCAACCCGCTCTATCTCTACCGCTAATGTCCAGCGCCCTTCACACTCGACAATCAACCCCTCTGCCACAAGATAGTCAACGGCGTTGACCATAAACAGCGGGATACCATCGGTGCGTTCGTGGATTAACCCCGCCAGTGCTGCGGGAAAGCGATTGGCGGGAAATCGACCGGATAAATACTGGGCAACAGCATCACGGCTCAGGTATTCAATTGGCAACTCTTCGCATTGCTGCCGGGCAAGCAACTCCCGCTTGACAGCTTTGAGCGGATGCCGGCTGGCAATCAATTCGGCAATCCGGTAGGTGCCAATCACCATCAAGCGCGCCTGCTGACGTTGTCTTGCCAGATAGGAAATCAGGTCAAGCGTCGAGTAATCGCTCCAATGCAGGTCTTCCAGGATAAGCACCAGTGGGGCTTCTGCCGCGAGCGCCTCCAAAGCTTCACCGATTTCCCGCAACATACGCTCGCGGGTCGCGCCCAGCAGTTGTCGACTCAACGACTCGCGCTCTGTGGCGCTCACCAAAGACGGCAGTTGCAACAACCACATCGGCGCGTGGGCGCGCAGCACATCCACCACCCCTATCTGTTTTCGACTGAGTTGCCCGATAGCGTCGAGGATTGGCAGAAAAGCTTCACTCGTCCCGTATTGTTCCAGACATTGCCCTCGACCGATGCGTAAGCTCTCATCAGCCGCGATGTGGTGCGCAAAGGTATCAACCAAAGTGGTCTTGCCGATGCCGGCTTCTCCGGTGACAAAGACGATTTGACGCTCTCCGGCAAGCATCTTCTCAAACCAGCTTTGCATTTGCGCCAGCGCCGGCTCGCGTCCGACAAATTCCTGATGGGCATCTGCGGCGCGCAGGGGTGTTGAGGAAACGGGGTTCGGATTGCGGTTCTCGGCATCAATTGTGGGCACCAGGAGGCGCTCGGCAATCTGCCCGATGAAGCGATAGCCGCGCCGATGGGCGGTTTCAATGAAGCGCGGGGTCTTCGGATCATCGTCGAGAACTTCGCGAATCTGCCGAATCGCCACTTTGAGGACGGCTTCGCCGACAAAGGTTTCCGGCCACACCGCCTCAAGCAGTTTCTCTTTGGTCACAAGTTGTCCCGCTCGCTTCAGGAGATAGTTGAGTACGGCGAAGGCTTTGGGTCGGAGTTTAAGTGTTTGTGAACCTCGCCACAAACACTCATTGGTTAAGTCCAGGCAAAAGGAATCAAAGATTATTCGTTTTTCGTAGTCCACAGTAATCACCAAACGTTACCGAAACGTTACGGCAGGTTTATGACTTCCAAGACACGCTCGACTATTATCCACTCTTGATGAGGAGATGGCAATACAGAGCAGCTTTCGTCATTCAATTTCGCCCGGAAACCAATATGGCAACCGGACAATTTGAAGGACGGGTTGAACATATGGCTTCCTACCATGCAACGCACTTTCACTCGCTCGACGAATTACTTGATTTTATTGCCATGATGCTCACAGAAGTCAATTACCCCGAATACGGTAATCACTCAGTTATAGAACAATCATCAGGAAAATAACGCGAACGTCTCAGATGCCGATAGGCAATCACAGCGAATGGCTGACATTCGCTATAGAGTTTGTGAGACAGGAGACCCCTGGCTGCGTGTCGCAGGCGCGACACCGCCTGAGCCGCTGTCGCGGGCATTACCGAAACATAACCACACCTTTACAACAAGTTTATGACTTCCCTGCCTCACCACAACTATGCTTTCACTTTGATGATGAGAGTGACCAGCGCATCGGCGGTCTCAGCATCGAGCGTCCAGCAGTAGCGCGCCATCGAGTGAGCGCAACCCTCAACGGATGCGGTAACTCAGGCGGTTCGCGCTTGTGAAGTTGAACCCCGGCGCGAACCGAACGCCACGGCTGCTGCTGGCTCAGTATTGGATAGAAATATTAATTCAGGAAGGAAACCATCTTAAAAACACCAATGAGACACACGTTTAACACACTGTTATGGGCGCTGCTGCTAACGGCATTTGCCGTCATCACGCGCGCTCAGACCACTACAACAGCTAATCAACCGACCGCCAAAAAAGCTAACGGTGCCGCCGTATCAGGCATCAGCGGCGGCGGCATCGCCGGACAACTCAGCAAATGGGTGGGGTTTGACGGCATCAGTTTTACGCTTGGCAATTCCATCATCACCGAAGACAAGAGCGGCAAAATCGGCATCGGCACAACCACACCGACTTCGCCGCTGACTGTGCAGGGCATGATTGAAACGACTTTGGGCGGCTACAAATTTCCCGACGGCACAGTGCAGAAGACCGCACTCTCTGCGGGACAAGTTGTCAGCAGTTTGAACGGTTTGAAAGGCGATGTGACGCTAGTCGCAGGCACCAACATTAAGATTACCCCCAATGGCAACACCTTGACGATTGACGCGCCAAATGCCTTGGGTACGGTGGCGCGCGACTTAACCCTCACCGGCGACGGCACGGCAGCAAATCCGTTGGGCATACGCTTGCCTCTGAGCTTAACCGCTCCAAGTAATAATGGGGCGGTGATTGCTGTGAGAGCAATCACTGGAAACAATGCGGCAATTAGCGTCCACGGCGCCAACAACGTCGGCGTCGGCGGCAATGGAATAGAGAGTTCGGGCGGAAGTAGCATGGCGTCTGCCGGAGGCAAGGGATTCCTTGTCAAAGGCGGTGCCGGCATCGATGGCGGTGTTGGTATTTTCGTGAAAGGCGGGGACGGACTCAAACAATTCGGCGGAGATGGCTTGAATGCGGAGGGCGGAATTGGCAGAGGCGAAGGAAATGAAGGCGGGATTGGCGTGTTCGCTGTTGGAGGACTCGGACTTGAAGGTGCAACAGACGGACTGGCTGGAAAATTCGCTGGCAATGTTCAAGTCACCGGCAATTTGTCGAAAGCCGGTGGCTCATTCAAAATCGATCACCCGCTCGACCCTGAAAACAAATACCTCTACCACTCGTTCGTCGAATCGCCCGACATGATGAACATCTATAACGGCACGATCACCACCGATGCCAACGGCGAGGCGACGGTCACGCTGCCCAATTGGTTCGAGGCGCTCAATCAGGATTTTCGCTATCAACTCACGGTTATCGGCACTTTCGCTCAAGCCATCGTTGGCGAAGAAATCAAAGACAATCGTTTCGTTGTCAAAACCAACGCGCCCAACGTCAAGGTCTCCTGGCAAGTGACCGGTATTCGTCACGATGCTTATGCCAACAAACATCGCATTCCTGTCGAAGAACAGAAACCGGATAACGAACGGGGACTGCTGCTGCACCCCGATGCCTTCAATCAATCCGCAGAGAAGGGTGTGATGTTTACCAAGCTGGCTCCTCAAAGCGAGCGAGCGAAACAACAATAATTGGCTGGGCGCGGGTTTCGCCTCGCTTTCTCGTCAGCCCGCGAATGGGCTGCTTCCATTAATGAAAGCAGCCCAAACCTTAAAGCCAGCCGATGAATTATTTCATTATCAATTCGGGGTTGCCGTTGAGTGAACCAGCTTAACCCACATTTTTTAGGAGAAACCATAATGAATTCCTCAAAGCTTACCGATGAAGAATACTCGCCTGGCATAAACCGAAAAATGCTCGCCTGGCATAAGCCATAGAAAACCGCGAAGCATCTGTCAGCGACGCGCTGCCATTGGGAATGCCCATCCATTGTTTCACAGTGGACGGACAATCGCGGCAATAGATTCATTACCGCGATTGCCAAACCGATAACTTACGCTTTGCGGTGCGGACAAAAAACATTTGCTCGCTGAAGATTGAACTCGACGAAGTTGGTAGTTGCGCGGGTACGTCCGGTTGCCGGGTTATGGCGATTACAACACGAACGAATACCCGAATACTTAAAAAAACAATAACTGAAAACAACAACGCAAGCGGTCTGGGATTGAAATAAGTTTTCAAAAGAAGTGAAGGAGAAAATCAATGAACCAGTCCGAAAAAAAATTTTTGCAGGCAATCAAACTTTGCTCAATTGGATTATTGACCTTATGGGTCGCGACCGCGACTTACGGTCAGAGACAACCCATCGCCCCGACAAATAATGACCGAGGTGATGTGAAAAGCGGGCAGATGCTCGCACCCCTGTGTAATAACTCATTCATCCCTTCAGGCGCGCGTTCCCTGTCGGTTACTCGCGCGCCTGCTGATACTGACAAAGAGCTATTAAACGAATTTAAAAGAGCGTGGATTGTGTCGGGTTACGGGATGAATGGCTATGAGGGCGCGGTGTTGATCTTTCGGATGGAAGATGGCAGTTACATCGGCAAATCGCAGGGTCGCACCAACGAGTATCAAAAGGTCACTTTCACCTGGAATCCGGCGACGCTGGCAATCATTCATACGCATCCGAATAACTGTGAGCCAAAACCCTCAGAGCAAGACCGGCGTGTTGCTGACAAATATGGGATTCCGATTTTCACGATTACCATCAAGGGCATGTATATGTACGACCCTGCCATCAGACAGACCAGCAAGGTGCTGAACGATCTCGATTGGCTTGACCATTCAACCTACCCGGAGGGATTACAGAAATGGCTTGGGAATCTCGTCAATTCCCGGCATCGAATTCTTGATTCCTGTAACCCGAAAGATGTTGCTGCCGCAGATGGCAAGCAACATCAATAAACCACCTCACAGTCAGGTGGATACCAAAACCTACGGAGGCAAATAATGAACCGATTCTCTAGGATGAAAGGGCTGGCAATATCCGCAAGCTTACTATTCATCATTACGCTGGTATTGCCATTTACGACCCCTGTGGTCATTGCCCAATCCAGCAAAGGTATTGTGGTGGGAACCGTCACGGATCCTACCGGTGCAGCCATCTCCGGCGGCACTATCAAAATTACTAATATCTCAACCAATGTCTCACGTGAGACGGCTTTAACCCCTGAGGGCACATTCCGCCTTGATGCGGTTGACCCCGGCACTTACAAAATAGAAATCAAAGCCGATGGTTTTAAAACCGCTGTAAAGGAAAATGTGACCATCGCCGCAGCGCAAACCACTGACACTTCCTTCACTCTCGAAGTCGGCGGTTCCAGCGAAGTGGTCAACGTCAATACCGACAGCGGAGTAATCTTGCAAAAACAGGATGGCACGCGCGCCAATACCCTTGACCCGCGCCAGATTGTTGATTTGCCGGTGGGCGCTCTCAATCCGGCGAATCTGGTCTTCACCCTGCCGGGCGTGGTTGCGCCTGGGGTGCTGGCAGGCGGGTTCGTGCAAGGAACAGAATTTTCCATCAACGGGCTACGCCCGCGCGCCAACAACCAATTACTCGATGGAACCGACAATAATGACAATGCGATTACCGGTCAGTTCTACCTGCCAATTCTGCGTGATGGCTATCGCGAAGTCTCGGTTCTCGGGGCAAACAACTCTGCCGAATATGGACGGGCAGGCGGCGCGGTCGTCAACCTGGTGACTCGCAATGGAACCAATCAATTTCATGGGTCGGTTTATGATGTCATTACTTCAAGCGCCCTGGCTTCTTTGAGCAACGGTCAGAAAGTCAATGAGGGTTTGACCTCGGTGCCGGTTTCGATTGCGAACAATTATGGTTTCTCAATTGGCGGACCCATTAAAAAAGACCGCTTGTTCTTCTTTGGCACTTTTCAGGCATCGCCATTTCGCTCTACGACGACCGCTTCAGCCGTGGTGCCAACAGCCGAAGGGTTTGCGACATTGCGGTCGCTGTTTCCGCAGGGCAGTAGCGCGAATCTCGACCGCTATCTGGGTATCGTAGGTGATTTGCGCGGCATCACCAACGTCATTCAAATTCCGCTTGGGGGCAATCGCCAGAACATCCCCTTCGCAACGGCAACCCTCACGGGCATCAGTCAGCGCGTAGACGATTATCAATTTCTGACGCGGGTTGATTGGGCGCTGGGCGCGAAGGATGTCCTGGCATTCCGTTACGTGTTTGATGACCAACTCTTCAAAAACCAGATTCCGTCGGCATTTCAAGGGTTCGGGATTGATGCGCCGAGTCGTGTGCAGAATTTCTATGCCAGCCACACCCGTACCCTGTCGCCGAAGCTGTTGAATGAGTTCCGGTTTTCTTACGGGCGATTCAATGCGGCATTCAATCCTCAAGACCCGGCAACCCTCAACAGCCCGCAATTCGTTTTCGGCGCGACCAACATCGCCAGTGTGGGGCTTTCCGCAACCTTCCCGCAATCGCGCATCTTTAACAACTACCAGTTTCAGGACACCATCACCTACACGATTGGCGACCACACGATTCGCGCGGGGGTGGATTTGTTGCGCCAGATTGCAAAAGAAAACGTGCCCTTCAACGGCAGAGGGAGTTTGACTTTTTCAACCGGTGGTGGATTCCCTGCCTTTGGCAATTTCGTGGATGGCTTTTCAGGCACCCAGGGGGTTTTCGCTTCGCGGGTATTTGGGAATCCGGTGATTTTCCCGGACGCTTTCCAGCAGTCCTATTTTGTCAACGACAGTTGGCGGGTGACCGCGAATTTAACTTTGAATTTAGGCTTGCGCTATGAGAACTACGGCACGCCGTTTAACGTGATTCAATTCCCGGCATTCGCGGGTTTCGATGCCCCACTTGACACAGTTGTCCGGCAGCAGCGCGATAATAACAACTTTGCGCCGCGCTTCAGCTTTGCTTACACACCACGCTTTGCCACCTGGCTGTTTGGCGCAGACAAGACGGTGATACGTGGCGGCTACGGCATCAGCTATGACGTGTTCTTCAACAACATTCTGGATAACACGGCGGCTTCTTCGCCGAACGCTTTCGGCGTTACTACGCTGGGGTCAACAGCCGGTGGTCGTGGCTTTGCAAACGCCGGGGAGAATTCTCTGCCGACAACCGGAGCTCCGAACCCGTTTGCCGGTATCACCAGCGTCGATGCCAATCTGGTGAACCCGCTGACCCATTTATGGAATCTGGGGGTGCAGCGTCAGGCACCGGGTAATGTCATCGTTGATGTTGCTTATGTTGGTTCACGCGGGACGCGACTGTTAATCAATGAACAGTTGAATCCCGGCGTTGATGGCGTGCGCATTTTTTCGACTCGCGGACCGGTGACTTTGCGCACCAACGGCGGCGACTCTCTCTATCATTCTCTACAGACGCGCGTCGAACGCGGCTTGCACAAAGGCGTGCTCGCCCGCTTTGCCTATACCTATTCAAAAACCATTGACAACGTCAACAGTGAAGTCTTCGTCACCACGGGCGGCAGCAGCGTGGGGTCAAACCCGTTCGACCGCAGCGTAGACCGTAGCGTCGCCTCGTTCGACGTTCCGCATTCTGCGGTGTGGTCATTCATCTGGGATGTGCCGGGTCCGGCGCGAGGGCTGCTTGGCGAGGTCGCCGGCGGCTGGACGCTTTCAGGAATCTACCGCATTCAATCCGGGGCGGTGGAGAGTCCGTTTGTGGGTGGCATCGATTTGAACGGCGATTTGAATTCTTTCAACGACCGCCCGACGCTCGGTAACCCCAACGCGCCAGCTACGTCGGTGGCGTTCGCCAATTCGCTGTTCGGGTTTCTTGGCAATGGTTTTGTTGACCTCGACGGCAAGCCTATTGATCCGGCAAACGCCCGCTTTCTGGTTGACCCGGCAAATCGCGTGCACCTCGCAGGACGCAACACCTTACGAGGGAATCGCGTCAACAGCTTCGATGCAAGCGTCAACAAAGCCTTCCATCTGCCATTTGAAGGACACCGGCTTGAGATTCGCGTTGATTTCTTCAACCTGTTCAATCATGCGAATTTCAGCTTTGCCAATCCGGGTATTTCAAGCGACCTGAGCAACGGCGATGTAACCAACCCGTTCTTCAACAACGTGCGCCTCAACGATGGCGGCAATCGCACAGGGCGCATCCAGGTACGCTACGCCTTCTGAGGTTCTTTGATGCAATTATCCGGTAAGCCTCAGGGTTCGCCGGCGTCTGGTTCATTCATCGTCAAGGCGCAGCGACACCACACCCAAGGTGATTATCGGAGCAGTTTTTACAGAACAGATGAATGAGAAAAGCAGGCAGCGGGGGATGATCCTCCGCGCCTGCTGAAAGGAAAAACTTATGGTCAGAATCAGTGTCTTTTACCCGAACGAGCCGGGTTCCCGCTTTGATATGGACTACTACATCGAGACGCATATTCCTCTGGCAATAGACCTGCTGAGCACCCATCCAGGCTTTAAAGGCGTCTCGGTTGACAAGGGACTTGGCTGCGCCCCTCCCGGTTCGGAAGCGGCATATGTTGCCATATGCCATTTTTTGTTTGAGTCAGTCGAGGCATTCATGGCGGCTTTTACGCCACATGCCACGGCATTGCAGGGCGATATGCCTTACTACACCGATGTAATACCCGTGATTCAGATTAATGAAATACTCATCTCAAAGTGAAGTATCCACAATTCAATTGATGCACAGGTAGGAAATTCACTTGAATGAAAATTCACAATTCAAATCCTCTTGAAAGGAAAATACAACAATGAAAACGCTAATAATTTTGACCGTCACCGCCATCGTTGGCTTGCTGTCGGTTATTATGTTACCCCCGGTTCCCCCAGTCGCAAAAGCGCAGGGGAATCAATCATCATCCTCCTCATCATCCTCATCATCACCGAAGGATTTTGTTCCCCCCATCGTATTTCAGGCGGCAGGACCAACGGTCGCTTCGATTCAGAGTTCAGTTGATGCCTACCGCGCGGCACTCGGGGCAAACAATGGTAATGAACAGGGTCCTCGTGACAAACACGGTCGCCGCGAAATCAACTGGGATGGCGGGAGCACCACTAATCAGAACACCGTGGTCAGCGCAAATCCGTTCACTGGCTTTCAGTTCACGCGCGGCGCGCTCTTCACCACGCCGGATGGCACAGGATTCGTTCAGGCGCCAGCCACCGCCGATTCAGCGCTGTTTCCGCCGGGGGGAATGGCTGGTCAGTTCAACAATCCGGCTTACGCCACCATCTTCACTGCGTTCAGTTCCTCGCGCCTGTTCAGCGCCATTGGCGGCAGGATTACCGACGTCGAGTTCTTCGTACCCGGTCCCAACAACGGCAATAAGCCGGCGGCGGTCACTGGTTTTAGTGCGGTCTTCACGGATGTTGACCAACCGGACGGGAGCGGGTCTAGCAAGAAGCGTGGAAATCGTAAAGCCAGCACCCTGGTCGAGTATTTTGCCGCCAATGGCGAGTTGTTGTTCAGCAGTTTCGTTCCGGCATCGCCGGGCGACGGCAGCCTTTCTTTCCTCGGCATCGTGTTTGAGGATGCGCGTATCGCCCGTGTCCGAATCACCAGCGGCGACGGCATTCCGGGAACGGCTGACGAGAAACAAGACATCGTCATGATGGATGACTTTATCTATGGTGAACCCCAGCCCCTTCGTTAATGGGGAAACAGCCGCGCCGGTGGGGTTGTGGTTGCAACCCCACGCGCGGTGGCAAGTACCGGCGACTTCACGATGAATGCGGTGTCCTCAAGCGCGATTCTGCAATGGTCGGCATCCGTGACCCCGTCCACCTGAACACCGGAATCATCACTTCACCGGAAGCCATATTGAACGAGAAGAAGCAAAACAGAAAAGGAGAATCGTAACGATGAAAAACTTAGTGATTATTTCGGCGCTGTTCATCACTTTTGTGTTGATAGGCGCAGTTCAAACCAAAGCCCAGGCGGCAACCCGCATTCAGTTTGCCAAAGGGAAAAGTTCCGCCACGCTCAAAGCCAATACCGGAAGTTATGGCGCTACCTATGTGGTCAGAGTCAGCCCGGCACAAAAAATGGTTGTCACCCTCACGCCCACCGCTAAGGTGGGCATCAAGGTAGCAACCGAAGGCACCGACGCAGAGCAGGTATTGCTGAAAAAAGCCAGAGGTGGAACCTACGAAATTATTTTAGAAGAAGGTGGCGATTACACCCTCTTTATCGGCTCGAACAACAACCGACCGGTTCCCTTCACTCTAACCGTAAAAATTACCAACCTGACGGATATTTAAAGGAGATTTGCTTATGACTCATTATTATAATGAAAACGATCTGCAACAGTTCAAGGAGATGTCCAAGTTGTCTCCCGAAGAATTTACTGCCTGGCTGAATCTGGACAACATTGTCAGCAGAGAAGACGGGAAGATTCCGAGAAAGTACCGCGAACTCATCGCCCTCGCCGTGGCATTCACAACTCAGTGCCCCTACTGTATCGAAGCACATACGAAAGCGGCGAAACGCGCAGGCGTAAGCCGTGAAGAGTTATCGGAAACCGCCTTTTTGGCGGCGGCGTTACGCGCTGGCGGAGCAGCCACCCACGGCGCGATGGCGTTGAGACTCTTTAATCAGGAATAACGACCACAAAACCCGGAGCAGGTGATGGCAATAACATTTTCAGTGAAAGACTGAAAAAAGCAGAAAGCTCAATGAACCAGTATAGACCGAAATTTCAGATGGCAATGCCATCCTGCTCTATGGTGAAAAAATCGCGAGACCGCTCTCGGCAGTAAAAGAATCAATAATAATTCCGCCTCACTCGGATACGGCGGGGTCCTCCATACCCGCCGTTGACGACCCTGAGCTTAGCCTAAGGGCTTGGGGTCGTTTTTTTTATAATAGCGATGTCCCACTTCAGCGCGCGCTCGCTTGCCTCGCTAAACCCCACATCACCTTTTCACCTCTTCCCTGCTTCTCATCTTTTCAGAATGCACTTCCAGGCTGTGGCAAACCTACACGCTTTGTTATAATTTCATCACCTCATAATTTCTGAACCGATTTGACAGTTTGGAGATGCTCCCATGATTAACGAAAAGCCGAACAGCAACGAAGAACCAAACCATACGCGATTTGAACAACTGGTAGTCACGCGCTACAACCGCATCATTTTAATTTTGGTCGCGGTGTGTTGTTTATCCATCGGCATTGCCGTGGGCGCAGTGGTTCACGGTATCGCCGGGGCAACCGATAATCGCTTGACCATCAGCAATGCAACCTTCACGCCCGATTCCCTGTCGGCTTCGTTTGCCCGAGTAGCGGCGCAGGTTGAACCTTCTGTGGTTCATATCAAAGTCGCTTACACCGAAGCCAACTACGGACGCGAGGGGCAGGGTTCAGGGGTGATTGTCAATTCGCAAGGTTACATCTTGACCAATGAACATGTGGTCAAAAATGCTGTGCGATTGCGCGTGAGGTTGTCGGATGGCACGGAGTACCAAGCCAAAGTTGTCGGGCAAGACCCGGAAACCGATCTGGCGGTGATTAAAATCGAGTCGCGCGCTTCGCTTCCGGTCGCTAAAATTGGTGATTCGGATAGATTAGCGGTTGGCGAATGGGTGCTCGCCATTGGTTCACCACTAGGACTCGAACAGACCGTGACTGCGGGTATTGTCAGCGCCAAAGACCGCATTGCCGAACGCAATCAATCGGCGTTCCAGCAATTCATTCAAACCGACGCCGCCATTAATCCGGGCAATTCCGGCGGTCCCTTAGTCAATCTCGCGGGTGAAGTCATCGGCATCAATACACAAATCATCACCAACAATCCGAACATTGATCGTTACATCGGCATCAGCTTGTCGATTCCGACCTCGACGGCAGTCGATGTTTACAATCAACTGGTCGCCAATGGTCGAGTCCGGCGGGCGTTTTTAGGTATCGTACCCAAAGATATTTCGTCGCAAATTGCCCGCATCAATCGGCTGCCTGATAACCAAGGCGTGCTGGTTGAACGACCGACGGATGATGCGAGTCCAGCGGCGCGCGCGGGACTAACCGGCGGCGATGTGATTGTCAGCGTCAACAATCAGAAGGTGAAAAATTTTCGCGAAGTGATTCGTTTGATTGCCGCGCAACCCATCGGTTCAACCGCCAATATCGCTTATGTGCGCGGCGGCAAAAATATGACGGCGCAAGTCAAACTCGAAGAGCGTACCACCAATGCTCCGGTTGCAACGCCACCCCTGTTTGACCCGCGAAACCCCAAAGGGCTTTCCCCTGCCGTCCCTAAAATCGTTCCGGGAGAAACCACTTCCGGGAAACCAAAATTCCAACCCTCACTCGGTCTGAATGTGAAATTTTTGACCGGCGAACTCGCCAGACAATTCGGCATGGAAGGGCTGCGCGGCGTTTATGTCGCAGGCGTTGACCCGGCGGGTGTCGCCAATCTGGGCGGGGTGATGACCGATGATGTCATCAGTGAAATCAATTACCTGATGGTGCGCTCGCTCGAAGATTATCAATTGCTCACCAGTCAATTAAAGAGCGGCGATGATGTGGTGTTGAAAATTTATCGCCGCGATACCAAATCACTGGTGCGCGTCTCTTACATCATTTCGTTTACCATGCCCTAAACAAACAGCAGTAGCGCCGTTGATAGCAGGCGCTACTGACAAAACTTTTTATCTATCAACAGCCATAGGCTCGCTCTTTATCATCACCTGAAGTTCAAAGCATATGCCTCGACCAACCGTTCAGTTTTCGCGACGGCATTGGTTGACTATCGTTTCAACCTCAATCAATAAATAGCCACCAACCTCGAAATCGGCTAGGGGAGCCAGTTTCAAGGTAGGTTATAAAAATTTGAAAAAGCAAATGACCCATGACGAATAGCCTAAGAGCGGTTCACAAACTTTTGCCTAATCCGCTTGACCGTCGGTTGAAGCCTGTTGTACATTGGATTTGCGAATCATTGAAACGATTGTCCGAGAGTAAAGTTGCTGATTCAAAAATTGCGCTTATTCCTGAGACAAACAATCATTCAAAAAAACATCCACAAGATTCGCATCTCGCAAATCAATCAAGAGTAAATAAAATGTTCAAGGGTATTGCCCTGTTACATCCATTATCAAAAAGTCTGGCTCTGCTTTACTTTGACAAAGGAGGCGTCTGTGAACTTCAAAATAGGAGAAAAGGTTGTATATCCAAATCATGGAATTGGTGTAATCGAAAACATCACCTCTACGGAAATCGGTGGAATCAATAACAGTTTCTACCTGCTGAGACTGAAAGCGACCGAATCGACCGTCATGGTTCCCATCAAAAACGCTTCGGACATCGGTCTCCGCTCTCCCATCAAAGCCGTCCAATGCGATAAACTCCTACAAGCACTTTCAGAAGATTTCAGCAGTCCCCCGGTTGATTGGAAAGACCGCTACAAAGAATTCACAGAAAAGATGAAAACCGGCGATATTTTTCATGTTGCCGAAGTTTTGAAAACCCTTACCTATCTCAATCACCTGAAACCGCTCTCGTTTCGCGAAAAACGCATGCTTGAAAGAGCGCGTTATCTGGTGGTCAGCGAACTGGCGACCGTTTGTCGCAAAACCGATTGCACAGTCGAAGCCCAGGTTGATGAAGCCCTGGGGCGCTGCTGCGCCAAACACACCACGGTAATTGGCACCGCCAAACCGGGGGTGAGAAATTTACGAGCCGCAACGGTTCACTAAACAGTTCTTTTCAGGGCAGGTTCATCCCCGCAACTCTGCCCTCATCATAAACGCAATTCATTATTCAGCAGGCGAGTCCCTCACGTCGTCAGAATAGTTGTCTGCGGTTTTTCGCGCGGTCTTCTATCGTCACGACACCCAAGTTGCCCTGACAGTATCGGTGTGTTTCTTTTATAATCCACCCTTTAAACCAACACCCATGACAACCTCAATCCGGCAAAACCGAATCGCGCTGGCAACCGCTATTGACGCGCCACGCCTCAAAACCAAAACCTGGTCGCTTGATGAAGCTTACGATTACTGCGAAAAATTAGCCCGTTCGCATTATGAAAATTTTCCTGTCGGTTCGGTGCTTGTCCCCAAACCCTTGCGGAAATATTTTTATTCGATTTACGCTTTTGCGCGCATTGCCGATGATTTTGCCGACGAAGGTTACGAAGAAAATTATAGCGCGGCGGCGCGACTCGAATTAATCGAAGAATGGCGCGTGATGTTGGGTGAAGCATTTGCGGGTCGCGCCTGGCATCCGGTGTTTGTGGCGCTTGCCGATACCCAAAAACAATTTGCTTTGCCACTCACGCTGTTTGAAGATTTGCTTTCCGCTTTTGCGCAGGATGTCGAAAAACGCCGCTATCAAACGTTCACGGAACTTGCGGATTATTGTCGCCGCTCGGCAAACCCTATCGGGCGTTTGATTCTCCTGCTTTTCGGTTATCGCGATGCGAGGTTGCACGAAATGTCTGATGCCATCTGCACCGGCTTGCAACTCGCCAATCACTGGCAGGACGTGGCAATTGATTTAGGCAAAGACCGCGTCTATCTGCCCGAAGCGGATTTGCGTCGATTCGGTTTAAGCTATGAGGGCTTAAACACCCGGACGCTCTCAAAAGAATTTTGTGAGTTGATGCAGTTTGAAATCACCCGTGCCCGCGAATTGTTCAATGAAGGCAAAGCCTTATGCACAACCGTCACCGGAAGACTCGGCATTGAACTTCGCGTCGTCTGGCTGGGCGGCACAAAAATCTTGAAGGCTATCGAAGAAAACGGTTACGATGTGTTTCGCTTTAGACCGATGATTACGAAACGCGACAAATTACAAATCCTCATCAAAGCCTTGCGCAAGGAGGCGTTCAAACGCGACTGATGCCAACCGAATCCGCCTTTTCAAAAGTCATCAGCGCGCCGACTCGTCTTGTGAAAGCCACCGGCTCGAATTTTTATTATTCGTTCCTGTTCCTGCCTACAAAAAAACGCCGGGCAATCACCACCGTCTATAAATTCTGCCGCATCCTCGATGACATTGTGGATAACGACAAAACCGGACGCGATCCTTTAGGCGAATTAACTCACTGGCGCGAAGAGATTGCCGCTTGTTTCCGAGGCTTCCCGAATACCGAGTTCGGTGAAGAACTCTCTGAAGTCATCGATGATTTCGATATTCCCGAACAACCCTTCATTGATTTAATCGAAGGCATGGAGATGGATTTAGAGTGGACGAGCTATCAGAGCTTTGCAGACCTGCGCGAATATTGTTATCGCGTGGCGTCGGCGGTCGGGCTGATCTGTATTGAAATTTTCGGCTACGATTCGCCGGGCACACGCGAATACGCGGTCAATTTAGGTCTGGCTTTGCAACTGACGAATATCCTGCGCGATTTAAAAGAGGATGCAGAGCGCGGGCGCATCTACATTCCGCTCGAAGACATGGAGCGTTTCGGTTACAGCGAACAGGATTTGAAAGCCAATCGTTACAATGCGCCATTTATCGAACTCATGAAATACGAACACCGACGCGCCGAATATTATTTCAACCGCGCCGCGAGTTCCCTGCCCGAACAAGACCGCCAGACGATGTTTGCCGCCGAAATCATGGGCGCGATTTACCGGGAAATTCTCAACAAAATTCAGGCGGTCGAGTACAACGTCTTTCACAATCGCGTCAGTCTTTCAAAATTCCGCCGCCTGGAAATCGCTTTGCAGGTCTGGTTCAAAAATAAATTCAAGAGGTAAGGGGATTGGCAAAGCGCGTCATCATCATTGGAGGCGGTTTTGCAGGACTTGCAGCGGGCGTTCGGCTCAGCGAACGCGGCTTCGAGGTAGTGATTGTCGAACGTCGCAATCACCTTGGCGGGCGCGCTTATTCTTTCCGAGACCCAACGACCGGCGACATCGTTGATAATGGACAGCACCTGTTTATGGGCTGTTACCATCACACCATCGCTTTCTTAAAAAAGCTCGGCACCCTCGAAAAATTAAAATTTCAAGAGCGCACGCGGGTCGATTTTCTCGATGCCAAAAACGGACTTGATTCGTTTGCGTGCCCAAAGCTTCCTGCGCCGCTTCACGTGCTCGCAGGGTTATTCAAACTGAAAGGTTTAACGATTGGCGATAAATTGCGCGCCTTCAATTTAAGCAGCACGCTGCGCGGCAAAGCGACAACAAACGGCGCATTGACGGTTGCCGAGTGGTTAAAAAAGCTCAAGCAGTCCGCCAATATCAGCAAGCGTTTCTGGACGCCTTTAGTCGTCGCGACGTTGAATGAAAGCCCCGATGTCGCTTCGGCAAAAATGTTGATTAAGGTTTTGCAAGAGGCGTTTGGCGGCGGGCGCGCGGCTTCGGCAATCGGCATTTCAAGCGTGGGACTGAGCGACCTCTACACGCAAGACGCCAAACATTTCATCGAATCACGCGGCGGCAAAATCCAAGTGCTTGCTCGCGCGCATAAAATTTTAATTCGGGATGATCAAGTTGTAGGCGTTGAATTAACCGGCGGTGAAATCATCAACGCCGATTATGTCATCAGCGCCGTGCCGCCCAATGTCTTGTTTGAAATGCTCGATGATGATTTACGGGAAAAGCATTTCGCCTATCTCGCGAAATTAAAGTCCTCGGCAATCGTTTCAATCAATCTGTGGTTCGATAGACCGCTCACCGACCGTCAATTCATCGGCTTGATTGGCACCGAGACTCAATGGCTCTTTAATAAAGACGCGATTGCTTTGACGACCAAACCTTCCAATCATCTGGCATTGATTATCAGCGCCGCCAATCAATATACCAACTGGACGAAACATCAACTGGTTGAAATGGCGATGCGGGATTTGCAGGCGCTCATCCCGCAAAGCCATGAAGCCAAATTGTTGCATGCGACGATTGTGAAAGAGCGCGAAGCGACCATCGCTCACACCGTCGAAAGCGATAGGCTCAGACCCGATGCGCAAACCCCGATTGCGAATTTTTTCTTAGCCGGTGACTGGACGAACACCGGCTTTCCGGCAACCATCGAAAGCGCCGTGCTCAGCGGCAACACGGCTGCGCAATTGATTGTTTAAGCTATCCAGCCTTTGCTTTGATATTCCATATAGACAGCGGTTTTTTCAGCGATGTCTCTGCCGAAATAACGCTCGACCACTCGAAGCGCCAAATCAATTCCTGACGTCAGTCCTCCGGCGGTTGAAATTTTTTCGCCTTCAACAAAGCGCAAACCGGTCTTCACAATGATGTCGGGATATTGTTGTGCGAGACGGTCGGTAAATTTGTGATGCGTGGTCACGGTTTTACCGGTCAGGAGTCCGGCTTTGGCGAGTTGAAAGGCGCCCGTGCAAACAGACATGGTGACATCCGTACCGGGTACAACTTTGCGCAGCCAGTCGTGCAGCGCCGTCGAACCCACCTGTGCCGGAATGACGATGACTTTCGGCGCGGGCGCATTTTCAAAGGTGTAATCGGGAACGATTCTCAGTCCCGCAGAGCCTCTGAGCGGCTCGGTCTTTTCGGAAACCGTATAAAGTTTAAACGGCATATGATGTTTGCCATTCTTATCGAAAAAGACATCCTGAAAAACTTCCCAGGGTCCGGCGAAATCAATCACCGTCACGCCTTGCGAAACCGCAACCGCAACCGGGATAACCCCATCTTCGGGAACCGTGATTTTATAATTTTTGGTGGTAATCTGCTGCGCAGATTTTTTTTCTTTCGGTGGTCTTGCCACCACTTCTTGAATGCCCGCAGATGCCAGCGCGATACCGGCGACAGTTGTATTTGCTAAAAATTTTCTTCGCTCCATTTGGTTTTCTCCTTTAAATTTGGGGATTATTTCAAATCCAGCGCCATAATATTTTTCCGGTCACGCACATAAAGCGTGGTGCCGATAAGCGTTGGCACTGTCCATGAGTTGGTCGAGGTCAACGAAACTTTTGATAGCACATTCACGCCCTGGTCGGTCGGCGTCGCTAAACTCAAGTTGCCGTCTTCATCCAGCAGAATGAAATGCCCGTCGGCATAAATGAAACTCGAACGCGCGATGTTGCGGTCGCGCCAGAGCACCTTGCCGGTTTTAACATTCACCGCCGTAAAAAATGCCGGACCGAAATCGCCGCTTGACCCGTAGACAATGTCACCAAGGCGAATGCAGTTACTGAAATGTATGCGCATGGAGCGCGAAAACCAGACCTCTTCCGGTGTGGTTTTCGCGCCGTTTTTTATAAGTTTGATCACGCGACTGCCGCCGTTATAACCCGACGACACGAACAGCAAATCGTCATCGCCCCAGACCGGTGTGCTGGTGTTGAGACCAAAGTCCGTTGTGTGTTTATAACTCCAAAGCAGGTCGCCGGTCGTGGGATTGACGCCAACGATGTCATCGAACATGAAGGCGATGAGTTGTTCTTCGCCGCCGACGTTGATGATGAGGGGCGACGAAGTAGAATTTTTAAAATCATGTTTTTTCCAGACCACCGCGCCATCTTTTTGATTGAAAGCGATGATGGCACTGCCTTGTCCGCCGACCTGCATGATGACCATATGTTTATAAGCCAACGGGCTACAGGAATAGCCATTGACGCGGGTTGTGCCATTGAATTCTTTAATCAGGTCATGCGACCAGACAGGTTTGCCTGTCTGTTTATTCAGGCAATGAAATTTGCTGGTCGCGCCTGCGGTAAAAATCAAATTGCCGATAACCAAAGGGGTCGCGTGTGGACCTTCGCCGTTCGACATATCATAGTCTTTCGTAAACGGCGCGCTGTAGGCATATTCCCACAAGGTTTTTCCGCTTGCGGCATCGAGCGCCGCGACGATTTCGGTTTCACCTTTGCGATACATGGTGAAGAGTTTGCCGTCGGTTGCGGCAATCGCCGAATAGCCATCGCCAAGCGCGCGTTGCCATAATTTTTTCGGTCCCGTCGCAGGCCAATTTGTTGCAAGCCCTTTTGCCGGAGATTTGAAATTGCGGGTCGCGCCGCCCCATTGATACCAATCCGCCGATTGCGCAAAGACGATAGGGCTTCCGCCAATCAACAGTTCCAGCAACATCCCTGCGAAAAACCAGAGCCGTATTTTGCCTTGCAGTTTCATATGCCTCTCACTCTTTTCAACTCATCATTACCAAAAAGAGAGTCACCTGCCGGTCTCTCTTACTTTTGCCTTTTGATTTTTGCCTTTTGTCTTTTTCACTTCTTATGTCGTTCGAGATAATCCATCGCGAAATCAATCCAGTCCTGATTGGTCAAGCCGATTTTTTTTGCCTCTTCCTGCGCCTTTTCAACCGTCCAGCCATCGCGCATCACGCGACGAATCATCCAGAACGCGCCGACGCGAATTGCTGCCGCGCAATGAATAAACATGGGGCGATTGGCTGCATCATCCGTGAGTTTCAAAAACGCTTCGACCTGTTCATCTTGGGGATTGGCGAAACTCACAGGGATATTGAAATAGCGCAAGCCGAGTTCTTTGGCTTTAGCCTCTTCTTTCGCACCCGCGTGTTCATCGGGCGGGCGCAAATTGATGATGGTTTTGATGCCTTCGGCTTTGAGTTTCGCAAGTTGCACGAGACGCGGTTGTCCGCCTGTACAAATGTCTTTATCAACGCGCAGGAACCGGCGGATGGAAGTCACTTCATCCATTTCGGGAGTTTTTTCAACCAGTACCATATGGCAATCAGGACAATTTCCCGGTTGTTCAAAAACTTCGTCATCCTGTTTACAACCACACGGTGGACAAACATAAGGCTTTGTTGCGGTCGTCTGTACAGCGGAAAAAGTTGCAACTGAAGCAAGCAAAATTATCAGGAATAAACTGAAACTCCGTTTCATTTTTATCTCCAATTCATCTGTGAAATTTCAAAGCTATCGAATCTAACCGCACTTTACGAAAATGGTGTGAGGCAAGTCCTCACCAGCTTGTAATAAGTTGTATCAAGTTGTATCAGGAAAAGGTGGGCAGGCAATTGAAGAGAATGGAACCTTTAAAAGCTCAGCCAGCGCATTACTCCTATAGCAGTTTGCAAAAGCGTTTACGCAGTCTCTGTTGAGAGAGCGGTCAACGACCGCTTATTCAACCTCAGTAAATCGTATTGCAAACTGCTATAAAAACTCAGCCAGCGCATTACTCCCAAGCTAAAGAAGCATTGAACACGAAGCGGCACGAAGGAGATGAATAACCTTTTGTCTTTTTAATTTTCGTGTCCTTGGTGTCCTGGGGGTTCAATCTATCACCTGACCGCATCATCTGGCGATATGCTAAACAAGCTGATAAAAAGGAACCCGGTTGCCACGTTCATTCGTAGAGAAAAATATGTTTTGTCCAAATTGCGGAAAAGCCGAACAACAGGCGGAATCGTTTTGCCGACAATGCGGCACCTTTTTGCCTGACTTTGACAAAATCAGCAGTCGTCAAATTTCACCCGAACAACATTTCACCGCCAACATCACCTTGAATGCCATGACCGCAGTGGTCAGTTTGGCTTTGGCGATTACTCTTTATGTGATATTTCTCGGCAAAGCGGAAACACCTGTGGTCATTTACCTGACCGCAGGTTTTTTGACCGCAATCTTTTTCTGGCAGGTGCAGATTTTCTGGCGAACTCTGCTCCTAAAAAAACAGTTTCCGGGATTAAACAAAAAATCTGCAAACCCGGCGCAAAACAGCGCATCCGTCAAAACCCGAGAACTATTAAAAGAGCCGGATGCGAGCGTCACTATGCCACCAAGCGTCACTGAAAAAACCACAGCCCGATTGGGTGAAAAAATTCCGCCAAAATCATCGCAATCCGAACACTCATCCCCTTGAATAGCCTGAGATTTCATCGCTTGATAGATTAACGATAATCCTAAAGCTTGATGCGCCGGATGCCGAATTTGTCCGTTGGCAGGCGCAGATGACGCCCTTGATGGGTCTGATCGCCATTCAGCCAACGACCCGGTATCCACTGCCCGTTTGTGTATTTGCCTTCCTGAACCGAAAGGATGCCGACGATGGGTTCGCCCGGTATCGCTGCATCAAAAGTGACGGTGATGCCTGTACCGGCAATCACGAATTCATCCGGCGCAATCGCAATCCTATGCCAGCCGCAAGGTCATAAATGTGCTGTTGGGATCATCCGGGTAATCGCCGAACGGCTCACAGTAGGTGAAGCCGAAACTTTCATAAAGTTTTCGCGCGGGTTCAAAAGCCGCTGCCGAACCAGTCTCTAAACTGAGCCATTCATAACCTCGCTCTCGTGCCACTTCGATAATATGCGCGAGGATAGCGCGACCTGCGCCTTTGCGACGATGGGCGACGGGCGTGCGCATGGATTTGATTTCGCCGTGTTTAGGGTCAAGTTCTTTAAGCGCCCCGCAACCCAGTAGCACAGTTGCTTCCCAAACTGTCCAGAAGGTGATGTCGGGCGCGCGCAGTTTATCCAGGTCTAGCGCGTGAACGCTTTCAGGCGGTGAAAGCTCATACATATTTTGCAGATGTTCGTTCAACAGCGCGTGAATCGCGGGGTGACGCAGGTCATCAAGTTTAATCTCCATAGCGTGGTAAAGAAAAAAATTTTACCGAAAGCGCCGACATCGCAGATTTCACGATTGCCAACCTCGATGTCGGCGCTTTCGGTCTTAATTTCATGCCCTTCTCTTGAAAGGGCGAAGGATGAACATATTTCCCTTGCGTCTCCGGGACGCTCTGTTTAACCGGCTACCGGTTACAACTCGCGTATCCAGATGTTGCGATAGCTGAGGGGATTGCCGTGATCCTGAAGTTCAATGGGTTCCTTGAGACTGTGTTTTTCATATGCCGGTTGACCGATGTAAACGGTGTTGCCTTTCAACTCAACGTGGTCTTGAACGAGCACGCCGTTATGTATCACGGTGATGTATCCCGGAGTTGCCACCGTGCCGTTTTCGGCAAAGCGCGGAGCGCGGAAGAAAATGTCATAGGTTTGCCAGTCGCCCGGTTTGCGGCTGGCGTTGACGAGCGGAATGTGTTGTTTGTAAATGCTTGCCGCCTGCCCGTTCGAGTAGGTGACGTTGTTGTAAGAATCCAAGACCTGAACTTCATAACGGCTTTGCAGAAAAACGCCGCTGTTGCCTCGTCCCTGCCCTTCGCTTTCAACTTTTGCAGGGGTACGCCATTCGATGTGCAGTTGGCAATCACCGAATCCACGTTTGGTGCGAATATTGCCGGTGCCTTTGACGACCGTAAAAGCGCCTCCCGCGACTCGCCATTTCGCAGGCGCGCCGCCCTCTACATGTTGCCATTCGGAGAGGTCTTTTCCAGAAAATAAGACGATGGCATCAGATGGTGGAGCGGTTCCGACGCCCGGCGTGATGATTGGCGGCACCGGCTTCCAGACTTCTGTGAGCTTCGGGTCGCCCTGCGGTTGTTGCTGCTGCGCGAGATGATTGAGCGGCAAGAGTAACACTAAGCCGACCACTAACATTATCGTTATCATTAAACCCTTTTTCATCAATCCTCCATTTGCTAATTTCATAAACCGATTATTTCTACGTCGAACGATAGCCTCGACTACGCCAAAATCTGCTGCCATTCATATCGGCTACAGTTGAATACTGAACCAAGCGAAATCGCGTTCAGGCAATCACCTTCTCTAACAGGTGTGTTGCAAAACTGAAGCATTCCCTCCCGTAGTTCCATACCGCTTCCTCTACTGTCGCAGTCGCGCGGTTGAAAGCTTACCGATTTAGCGGACGTGAAATGATGCGACAATGAGCGCCAAGCCCGCAAGAACCAGAAGACAACCAAAAACTATTTGCGCAATGATGAATATGAAAAAGCGAATAGGTTGATGTGCTTTGTAAAAGATATCATTTTCATCAGTTTCGGCTTTTCCGGTTGACAGCGATTTTCTGGCACTGCGGATTAAAATGCCTCCCGCGACGATAAACGTAACCGCGATTAATAAAGGTAAGATCATCAATGACGTCTGCTCTGAAAACCAATCAAAATATTTATCAAATCTAACGATTGCAATAAGCCACAAAATTATACTTTGGGTTATATGCAATTGCTCCGGGTTCGTCAAATTATCATCTGTTAGCAATTGCTCAAATCCCGATACAATTTTTTACAACTCCTTACCGCTTGTGTACATATTTTCCGGCGATTTGGTTATATACTGGGGCGGATGTTGTGGAATCGTCTGCATAAAGATGCGTCAAGATGGACGTGGGTGAAACTCACGACCATTGCCATCACTGCCATTTTGTTGCCGACTATCCTGATTTCGCTGATTCAATACCGCTCGCTCAATGAATTGCAGAAAAAGACCAAAGCTGCCGTCAGTGAAAATCTGCGACAAACCCTGCAACGCTTTACCAAACGGGTCAAAGAGAAACTCGAAGATTACGCGGTCACTCTTGCCAAACAAATCCCGCCCGAAGAACTCAAACAACAGAACTGGGAACAACTCGATAAACGCTTCATCGCGCTGCTCGAAACCCATAAGGAAATCGACAACCTGTTCGCGCAAATCTATCGCCCTTCGCAAACCAACGCCTTTTCAGTGCTGCACACCACCAACGGTTCAGGTTACTGGATAGGCGGGCATTTCGTCAGCAATTCGGCGACCGGTTGCATCAACCGCTATTTCACCGAAGGCTTTGCCACGCAAAAAGCCCTCAACAGCAAAACCCGCGCTTATGTAGCCGAAGCCGAATGTCTGCAATCCACTCCCCGAAAACCGTCGTCGGTGGTTTTGGTCGCCCCTTTATTTGACGGAACGGAACTCAAAAAGTATTACGCCTGCCCGCCCTGTTATTGCAATCAACACGATAAACCGTTCGATAAACCGGGGCATTGCCCGGAATGCGGCATGACTCTTTTGGAAACCAGAGAGTATGGCTTTGCAGGCTTAACCGTGAATTTTTCCTACCTCACCGACATTATTTTTCCCGAAGTGGTCGCCGAAATGAAACGCGATTCCGATGAAGTTGAAAAAGAATATGAACTGGCATTGATGCTCTTTGATGAAAACGGCAAGGCGCTTTATAGCAGTCGCGATGAGGTAAAAAATTACGAGGTCGCCATTCCCTTTGCGCCCATCGTGCCGAAATACGAACTGGTCATCAGCTATAAAAACATCACTCTCGATGAACTGGCAAAAAATAATTTCCGGCAAAACCTCATCATCAACGCCTTCGTTTTTGCGCTGCTGGTGTGTGGCATCGTTTTGACTTTGCGCGCCATCACCCGCGAAATCAGACTGGCGCAGGCAAAATCGGCATTCGTCTCGAATGTCTCGCACGAACTCAAAACGCCGCTCTCGCTCATTCGATTGTTTGCCGAGACCCTCGAACTCGGACGCCTTAAAAGCCCCGAAAAAGCTAAGGAATATTACCGAATTATCAACAATGAAAGCCGCAGACTCACCCAACTCATCAATAACATTCTGGACTTTTCCAAAATCGAAGCGGGCAAACGCGACTATAATTTTGTCGAAGGCAATCTCGCAGACATCATCAACGAAGTCATCAGCAGTTATGAATATCAAATCATCAGCGCGGGATTTGAACTCCAGACCGATATTCAAACGAACCTGCCGGTTACGCTGATTGACCGCGACGCGATGGCTCAGGCATTACTCAATCTATTGAACAACGCGGTTAAATATTCGCCCGAAACCAAACATATAGCGGTACGGGCTTACCGGCAGGACGATTCCATCATCATCGAAGTCCGCGATAGTGGCATCGGCATTGCCCGCAACGAACAGAAAAAGATTTTTGAAAAATTTTATCGCGTCAGTGATGGTCTGGTGCATGACACCAAAGGCAGCGGACTCGGACTGTCCATCGTCAAACATATCGTCGAAGCGCACGGCGGCGAGATTCGTGTTGAAAGCGCCCTGGGCAAAGGCAGCCGCTTTATCATCGCCATTCCAATCAAACGAAGCGAATCTGCAACGCTTCCAGACAACCAGGTGGTGAACGAACCGGCTGAAAAAATAACCGTGTAGTGAGAAACCCTATGACTACGCAAAAAATTTTAATCATCGAAGATGAACCGAGCATGATTTTAGGATTGCAGGACAATCTTGAATACGAAGGGTATGAAGTCATCTCGGCAGTTGATGGCGAAGCGGGCGTCTCTCGCGCCTTAAAAGATAAACCGAATTTGATTTTGCTCGATGTGATGTTGCCGAAAAAAAGCGGTTTGGATGTTTGTCGCGAACTACGCAGTCTCGGCATGGATACGCCCATCCTGATGCTCACGGCGCGCGGGCAGGAGATTGATAAAATTTTAGGTCTTGAAATCGGCGCCGATGATTATGTGACCAAACCGTTCAGCATCAATGAACTGCTGGCGCGGGTGCGGGCGCATCTCAGACGCGCCGCCAAACTGGTGAGCGATTTGGAAACCTACCGGTTTGGCGACATCGAATTGAATTTCAAAAAATATCTCGCCTCAAAAAAAGGCGAACCCCTTGAGCTGTCGCCGCGCGAATTTGAGTTGATGAAATATTTCATTCGCCATCGCGGCGAAACCATCACCCGCGATGAATTGCTGGATAAAATCTGGGGCTATGAAAACTATCCGATTACGCGAACCGTCGATAATCACATCGCCCGTTTGCGTCATAAAATTGAAACCGTCCCAAATGAACCCGAATATATTTTGACCGTTCATCGTGTCGGATATAAATTTATCGGGTAACTCAGGAGTCACCCGACTCAAACCAATTCCCGACCCAGCCTTTCCAATCGGAGGTCATTTCAGATGAAGGTTCAAAAACTGATTCTCATCGTCTGCTTTTTGATAAGCGTTAGCGTTGTGTCAATGTCCGTCGCGGGTTCGCAGGAAACCGAACGCAGCCGCAAACGCGACACCTGGCAAAGACCCGGTGAAGTTATGGACGCGATGGGCGTCAAAGCCGGAAGTCGCGTTGCCGATATCGGTTGCGGTCGCGGTTATTTTACCTTCCGGCTGGCGGCGCGGGTTGGCGCAACCGGCAAAGTTTATGCAGTAGATATCGACGCGGAGGCGCTTGAAAAAGTGCGCGAACGCAAAGCCCAGGAAAAACTCGAACAGGTGGAACCGGTTCTCGGCGAAAGCGCCGACCCGCGATTGCCGGGTGACCTCGACGCGGTTTTGATTGTTGACACCTATCACGAATTTCGCGAATACCATCAGACCATGCAGGCGGTGTTTCGCGCCTTAAAACCCGGTGGGCGTCTGGTATTGATTGATGGTCAAGGACCCGAAGGCAGAGCGCGAACCGAATATCACCGGTTGCATGTGATTCCCGAACGGTTAGTGCGCGAAGAGATTGCCCGCAACGGATTCGTTTTTAAAGAGAGCCGCCCCGGTTTTTACGATGCGGAGTATGGCAAGCAGATGTACTTTCTGATTTTCGAGAAGCCCGCAAAGAGTGCTTCATCATTGAATGAAGCGGACGCGAACTGTATGGAACGATAATTATCGGATTGATGATTAAGCAACCGTTGAGGAAGCGGTCTTTGACCGCGTTTCATTAAATGTCGCGGTCAAAGACCGCTTCCTCAACTTACTTCCCAACGCTGCTTATTCGCTGAGCAATTGTTTGATTTGCGCTTCAAATTCGGCTCGCACATTCGGGCTGGTGCCTTTGTGGGTGTAGCGTATGCGCCCCTGTTTATCAATCAGGAATGCCACCGGCAGCGGGGTTTCAGATGATAATTTAAAGGCTTCGGCAACTTTCGCATCACCAACCGCGATGGTGTAATTCATCTTCTGTTTTTTCACAAAAGGCTTAACGATTTCCGCGCCTTCTTCATCAAGCGAAATGCCGAGCATCTCGAAACCTTGCGATTTATAATTCGTCGAAAAATCATTGAAGATAGGAATTTGCGAAAGACATGGCACACACCAGGTCGCCCAGAAATCCACAAGCACCACTTTGCCTTTGAGCGATGCCAAATCCACTTTGCCGCCATCAAGCACGTTCAATGAAAGTGTCGGCGCGGGTTCGCCTGCGCTTTCACCCGATGCGCCATTGGGCGCGGCATCGCTCACCGGTTTCATTTCGGTTGTCGTGTTTTTGGCGACTTCGGTGTTCGCAGGCGCAGAACCGAGTTGTTTCATGCGCGCCAAAAATTTATCGGGCTTCTCAAAACCTTCGAGTCTAAGGTTCGGGATTTCCGCGCCTCTGGCATCCAGAAACAACACCGTCGGCACGCCGCGAATGGCAAATTTATTTTTCGCGCGTCCGGCTTCCGAAGCCTCATCGGCGGTGGTCAAATCCAATTTCAAAGTGATGAATTTTTCGGCTTCGCTTTTTACATTCACATCAGTGAAAGTGAGTTGGTCAAGTTCTTTGCAGGGGATACACCAATCGGCAAAGGTGTCGATGATGACGCCTTTGCCCTGCTTTTGCGCATCAAGCAGAGCCTGTTCGCTGTAGGGTTGCCACTTGATGCTTTCACCGACTTTTACGGGAATGGCAAACCAGACCGCGAGTCCGATTGCCGCAACACCCAAGGCGCGAAGCACCCAGGCGAATTGCACCGGACGGGCTTTTCCGGCTTCAACGAACAATAGATACAAAGCCGAAATCGCAAAGAAGGCGACGAACACATAACTTGCCCATTTGCCCATCAACGGGTTTAAGAAGTACAAAGCCATGCCGATTAACACCAACCCAAAAACTTTGCGAACCGTCACCATCCACACCCCCGAACGCGGCAATGCTTTCAGCGAACCCGAAAACGCGCCGAGGAAAATAAACGGAAAGCCGAGTCCGAGCGCCAAAACGAAGAACAGTAAAAAGCCGAAAAACGGGTCGCCTTTTGAACTGACAAAAGCAAGCAACGCAACCACGAAAGGACCGATGCAAGGCGCAGCGACAATGCCCATCGTCAGTCCCATCATCAGCGCCGAAAAGAGACTGCTTTTTGATTGTTGCCCGCTGTTGGCTAAACGGTTGAGCGAGTCCGGCAGTTTGAATTCATAAACGCCGAACATCGAAAGCGACAATGCGACCATCAACAGCGCGATGCCGATTAAAACGATTGGGCTTTGCAAGAGCGCGCCAAACAGTCCGCCGGTGAGTGAAGCAATCACGCCAAGCACCGAATAGGTCAACGCCATACCCAACACGTAAAGCGACGACATCGCAAACGTGCGTTTGAGGCTTGGCTTTTGTGCGCCGCCTTGATTGGCAAAAAAGCTGATGGTGATGGGAATGATGGGATAAACGCAGGGCGTAAGATTCAAGAGCACACCCGCCCAGAAAATCACGAATAGTGTGGGCAATAAGCCATATTTTTCGAGGTTCGCGGCAATCTCGTTTTTATTTTCCGCGCCGCCAAATTGCGTGAGTTTCGTCGCCGTCGCAGAAGCCACTACCGAACCATCATCAACCTGCTGCGTGGCAGCTTGGGCAAAAACTTCGGCGTTGATTTCTTTGGCGATTTGCGAAGCCGCAACCAATTTAACCGGAATTTCAAGTTTCAAATCCGCAGGCTGCAAACAGAGATTGTTATTGCACGATTGCACGGTGACGGTTGCGCGAAGCGTCGCATCGCCGGGTTTCAAATTATTTTCGGCTTCGCCTTCAACGATGATGAAGGATTTACCTTCGAGCACTGCCAACTCTTTTTCCGAAAAGTCAAATTTCTGCAACTTGGGCTTTTGATATTTCGGCTCGGAAAATTTTAATCCGGCGACCGGCTCCAATTTAAGATTGGTGGCGACCAGATAATCTTCGGATGGAATGTGACCATTGATGTGATAGCCTTCGGCAATTTCGAGTTCAACTGCGAGTTTAAATTTTTTGCCCGCCGCTACTCCGTCCTGTGAAATATACCCTTTGGCTTTGACAACGCTGGCGCTGCCCTGCCCGATTTGCGCCGATACCTGAGACGCGCTGAATACAACCGCGAATAATAAACCAACCACAATCATCAATCTTTTTTGCATAGGAGCCTCATTTTAATTTTTCACCACAGAAACTGTAAGAAGAAGGGGAGACAATAACCTTTTAATTTGTGAAACCCGAATTTTGATAATTCATGTAAAAGAAACAGCGAAAAATTTTTCTCCCTTTCTCCCCTTCTTCAAAAACCCTGTGGTGAATTTAATACCCAATACCAGTAAATTCGATTTCGCCAGATTAAATTCCCAAAAGTTATTCTTTAATCCAGCCGCCGCCGACTACCATATCGCCGTCATAAAAGACTGCCGCCTGACCGGGGGTAATCGCCGCCTGCGGCGCGTCGAATTCAACCCGCACTTCGCCGCTTGCGAGTGGCGTAATTGTTGCCGGCGCTTCCTGTGCGCGATAGCGTATGCGGACGCTGGCGCGAACCGGCGCATCGGGTGGCGCTAATGACAGCCAGTTGACGCCATTTGCAATAAACGATTTGCCATACAAATCCTGCTTTTTGCCGACGATGAGTTGACTGCGCGGCACATCGATTTTGACGACATACAACGGTTCCGGCGCGGCAATACCAATCCCGCGACGCTGTCCGATGGTGAACCTGTGAAGTCCCGCGTGTTCGCCAACCACTTCGCCTTCGGTGGTGACGATTTCGCCTTCGCTCATCGCGGGCGTCTTGGCGTCGTCTACCTGCATTTCGTACTTCGCATAATCTTCGACAAACTTCGCGTAGTTGCCATCGGGCACAAAACAGATTTCCTGGCTTTCCGCCTTTTCCGCGGTGTCGAGATTGAGGCGACGGGCAATCTCGCGCACCTCAAGTTTGGTCATCTCTCCCAGTGGAAAGACCGCCGCTGCAAGTTGCCGTTGCGTCATCTCGAATAAAAAGTACGACTGGTCTTTTGCCAGGTCGCGCCCCTTTCGCAAAATATATCGCTCTCGCGCCTGGTTATATTCCACGCGGGCATAATGTCCGGTGGCGACTTGGGTTGCGCCGACATCGCTTGCGACTTTTACCAGCCTGGCAAATTTCAATTTCGTATTGCACGACACACAGGGAATCGGCGTGCGACCGGCCAGATAATCTTCAACAAACGGGCGCACCACGCCGCGCTCGAATTCGTCTTCGAGATTGAGCACATAAAACGGAAAGCCCATTTCGGTGGCGACGCGCCGCGCATCGTAGACATCATCGAGCGAACAACAGCGCGACGGCTGCGGTTCGGCATCGGGCGCAAGCTTACGACGTTGATTCCACAGTTGCATGGTGAAACCGACGACGTCGTACCCTTGTTCTTTTAAAATTGCGGAGGCAACCGAACTATCGACGCCGCCGCTCATGGCTACTGCGATTCTCATCCTACTCCTCATTGGCTCACGCGAAAGCCAGATGTTATCATCAATTCTTTAGTTTGAAACTTAGAATTATAGCGAACTCGCTCAGTAATCTGAAATTTGAATTCCGAGAGGGAAATGGAACAAGCAATCGAAAAATATATTCTGAAAAAAGAGCCTTATTATTTGCCGGTTGACCACGAAGTGGAATTTTTTGAAGCCGCGTATAAAGCCAAACTGCCGGTGATGCTCAAAGGGCCGACGGGGTGCGGCAAGACGCGCTTCATCGAACACATGGCATACAGGTTGAACCGCCCGCTGATTACCGTCGCCTGTCACGAAGATTTATCGGCAACCGACCTGGTCGGACGCTTCTTATTGGAAGGCGACGATACCATCTGGCATGACGGACCGCTGACGACCGCGGTTAAACACGGGGCGATTTGTTATCTCGATGAAGTGGTCGAAGCCCGCAAAGATACGCTGGTGTTGATTCACCCTTTGACGGATGACCGGCGCATTTTACCGATTGAAAAACGCGGCACGATTTTACAGGCACCCGATGAATTCTTATTGGTCGTCTCTTACAACCCCGGCTATCAAAGCGTTCTGAAGGATTTGAAGCAATCGACCCGGCAGCGTTTCGTGGCAATGGAATTTGATTATCCGCCCGCTGCCCTTGAAAAAGACATTGTCATGCACGAAGGCGGCGTCGATGAACAGACCGCAAAAGACCTGGTATTGATTGGCGAAAAGGTTCGTAACCTGAAAGGGCATGGACTCGAAGAAGGCGTATCAACGCGGCTATTGGTTTACGCAGCGCAACTCATTAGCGAAGGCATTCACCCGCATACCGCCTGCACGGTCGCCATCAGCAGCCCGATTACCGACGACAGCGAATTGCAACGCAGCATACGCGAAATCGTCACCACGGTAATTTGATTATTGTTTGTTGTTCGTAGTTCGTTGTATGTTGTTAGTAGCCGTGAGCGATGATAACAACGGACGAAGGTTCACGAACATCGGACGAAAGCAATGATCAAAGGGCAGCAAGCATGGATCAGACTCAGAGGCACGCCGGACGACCCTGAATCTTTCGACCTGGCGACCTGGAACGGGATTCGCTGGGAAATTCCTCGTGTCAATTCCCTCGGCGATATAATTTACATTCAAATTGCCGATTACATGGTTTTGGAAACCTTGCCGCCCTCGACGACCCCTAAGAAAATTTATAAAGATTCACCGGAAATCAAATAGAATCTCGTCAAACTACGCTAATTAATCCACGTTGCCAGTTCATTGAACTGCGCTGGAGGCGCGACGGATATTAGCCAGCGGTGCAGCCGCTGGAATGCATTGGTCGCCATCGCAACCGCGCCCTGAAGGGGCGCAGGGCTGCCTGAGTCCTGCGCCCCTTCAGGGCGCTCGAGCTTTAATTTACTCATTGACCTGTGGCTGCACCACAGGCTAATTTCTTTTGCCCCTTTGGAGCAATGACCTGAAGTTAAGGAAAATTGTAGCGCCAACGGTCGAGTCTGCGCCGATTTATGAAAGTCTGTCCTCGAAATTTCAAGGGGTCTGCGACCAAGACGGTCTTAAACAACCGGCGCTCCATCCGCGCCGCTTAACTTCATACCATTACCCCTTCGGGCATTGAGCAACTGGCAACTTGGATTAATTATGTCTTGGGCTTTGAAGCGACTTGCCAATGATTGTCGGGCAAGCTTATCGGTTGCTTGCCCGCTCACTTTAAGAATTTTCCGTCAGACAAGACTTTCCAGGTTGATCAACAACTTCAGTTTCCCCCAATGCAAAACCAGTTTAGCCGTCTTCTCATTGGTCGGCTCGAATGAATAATTCAACCACTCCTGCGGTTCTGCCATCTGCGATTGAACCTTGACGCGCAACGCATCAAATGTCGAGTTATAATCGAACGCGCCCCATTGCAATTTCACTTTGTTGAAAATAATCGTCCAGTCTTGTTCATTCGGAATGGCAAAAAAGGTATAGGTTCCCGCCGCGAGTTTTTGCCCTTCGATGTTTACGTCTGTGCTGAAAGTAATGCTGGTCGCTTCGTTTGCGCCTGCGCGCCACACGCGACCTTTGGGCAATTGATTGAGTTCCCGCCCTTGCAAATTCGGTCGCCCGTAAGTGATGGTGACGCGGGTTGCGCCGATTTCTTGCGCTATGGAAGCGCGCGGGCTTGGGCGTGAATACCAGGCGGGCAGGTCATTTCTAACCACCGGTTTGCCCGCGAGAAAATCGCTCAAGGCTTTGTCGAATTCAGCGGGTCTTTCTTCGCTGATATATGAACGTGTGTCGGCAAAGGTGATGACGGTTAGCGGAATCGTCGGATAAAGCATCTTCATCGTTTCCCATTGCGTGATGGCTGCCAAAGGGGCGCGTGGCGATTTATCATCAACCAAAGCGCACATGGCAAGCATCGGCACGCTGAGGTTTTTCAGGTCGTCGGTTAAATCCGTAGCTTGCAATTCGGGAGTGTAACGCGCGCCGTTGGCAAAAAAACCGGCGGACAAAGTTTGAAACGACCAACGCTTAGACACGGCGTCATCTTTCACCGCAAAACTCATCCAGTTCTGCACCGCCGGATGCGCATTTTTCGGGTCATCAAGAAGCTTTTTGATCTCGTCCGGTCCGGGCACCGTACCCATCGGAAACATGAATGGCGCCGGGGTAATCGTTTTCACAATGGCGAGACGTTCTTGTAGCGAAGCCGGTTGGTCAGGCGTGACACGCGAACGCATGGGCATATTGACTAACGCATCGACTAAAATCACGGCGCGAATTTTTTCAGGTTTCACAGCTGCCAGACGAGCCGCGAAATAACCGCCCATCGCGGTTCCGATGACCACCATTTTCTCTTTTTGTTTGTCGAGCAGTTTAACTAAAGATTGTTCTATGCTGTTCAACCAGGGTTTGCGGGTCGGGTCATAAACTTCGGGATGCGGAAGCGGTCTGCCTTTGCCTATGCCCGGCAAAGTGACGACCTGCATGGTGTAACGGGTTTTGTTGCGTTCAATGAATGAGCGATAGAGTTCTACGCCATCCATGCCGCCGTCGGCAATGAGCAACACAGGCGTTGGTCCGCGCCCCTGGGTTTCAACCTGAATGTAATCGCCGTCAATTTTTCCGCGCCGTTCCGGCAAACGTAAATCCATCCGCCCACCTTTTTCAAAAGTTGAAACCGCGAATTGCACCAGTCCCGTGAGTCGTTGCGGGTTGCTGCTCAGGTCAAACCCGGTCAACTTGAGATATGCCAGGTACAAATCCCGAAAAGCGGTTTGGCGGTCGGGCGATGAAAGCCCCGCTTGCCCGGCTCTTATCCACAAGTCCGTCAACTTATCAACCTCTGCCGGAGTGGTCTTTTGGTCAAGTTCGACATAACGCAAAAACTCCGCCATCTGCGCGCGGGTCGTTTCTTTTGCAGGCGGCTCTTGCGCTGAAGCAATTATCGGCAATGGCAAGATAAAAATCAGGCTTGTAATCACCAGGCAAACCGCTCGGATAACTGGTCTCATTCCTTAACTCCTCTGCGAAAAAAAATCTTTTATTTTAGGCGCGATGCTTCGGACACTTTTGTGTAAGTTTCTGAAACCCGGTAAGCAACGCGGAAAAATGAGTGAAGCTACCGCCATTTGATTTCAAGAAACTTTTCCCGTATCTCAGCCGAAAAGTATCCGAAGCATTGACCCGCACAGGGTACGAAAAAAAAATTTGCAAGGGCAAAAGTTATGCAATGAAGGCTTGCGGTAAGGCTACGAAGGCGGGAAATTTTGCAACGAAGCGAGGGAAAATTTAATGAGGCGTTTCCGAACTCAAGCGAATTTTTCGAGCCGCGCTTCCAGTTCTTTGCGATGACTGCGGCTGACTTTGAGTTCCGTGCCGTCTTCGAGCACCACGAAACATTCGCCGTGAAACCAGTTCTTCAAAGATTTCACGCGGCTCAAATTCACCACCATCGAACGATGAATCCTGACAAATTTTTTCGCGTCAAGTTGGGCTTCGAGGCTTCCGAGATTGCCGCGCAGCAGATGCGATTTTTTACCTGTATGAATTTTGGTGTAATAACCCAGGGCTTCCAGCCAATCCACTTCGTCCACGGCGACAAAATGAACTTCGCCGCCGGTCTTCACAAAGAAGCGTTTCAATGACTCTGCGGCTTGCGGCAAAGTCTCAGGTTTGGTGGGTGATTCAAGACGGCGATAATTTTCGATGAGCGACAGCAATCGTTCGCTGAATTGATGCGCATGGCGTTGACGATGAACCGCTTTGGCGCGCGCTAGAGCCTGATAAAACCGCTCATCGGAAAATGGTTTGAGCAGATAATCCAAGGCGCAAACTTCAAAGGCTTGCAAAGCAAAGTTGTCATACGCGGTAATGAAAATTACGGTGGGTGGGCGTTGTAAATCCAGAGCGCGCAAAACCTCGAAACCGTTTTTTTCGGGCATCTGTATATCAAGAAAAATCAGGTCGGGGTTGGTTTGTTCAATTTCTGCAATCGCCTGCCCGCCATCGCTGCATTCGCCGATAACTTTGATCTCCGCATCTCTCGCCAGCAACGCGCGAATGCCTTTTCTGGCTTGCACTTCGTCATCCACGATTAACGCTCTGATGATTTCCATTCGACTCCCGCCTGATGATAAGGGATTTTCAAACGCACACGCGCGCCGTTCGGTTCGGCGTTTTCAATAATCAATTGCTGCTCGCTGCCATAAAGCTGTTGCAACCGGGCGCGCGTGTTCTTTATGCCGATGCCTTGTGATTCATCCGCTTGCCAATCTTTTGCAAACCCGCAGCCGTTATCCTGCACGGATAATTCAAGCCAGCCGTTTTGCCGCGCCGCGGCAATGCGAATTAAATTTGCCGAAGACGATTTATTAATGCCGTGACGAATGGCGTTTTCGACCAACGGTTGCAAAATCAAGTTAGGCGTTTGCGCGGTGAGCAAATCACCGGGCGCGTCAATTTCTACACGCAAGCGGTCGGCAAAACGCGATTGTTCGATGTCCAGATAGCGGCGAATGAACGCTAATTCGGCGGCTAGTGGAACTTCCTGCGCGGTATGGTCATTGAGCGAATGTCTGAGCAAATCGCCGATTCCGGCGATCATCTGCACTGCTTGTTCAGGTTCGCGGTTACGAATCAACATGGAGACGGTGTTCAGGGCATTGAACAGAAAATGCGGATGCAGTTGCATCTTCAACGCCTGTAAACGGGCTTGGCTCAGTTGGATTTCAAACTCTTTCGCCTGCAACTCACGTTCACGATATTTTTGATAGCTGTCCTGGGCGATGCCGGCGCCTAAAATCGCCCAGTAAAACACAAACTCCAGATAGAGAAAGTAGCTGAAAACCCTTACGAATTCCTGTTGAAATGTCGGCGGCGCGCCGGCCAGAGCGGTGCTAAACCAAACGCCCATCAGGGCAAGAACCGTGATGTGCAGGAGTCCAAAAAGAAACGCCAGCAAAAAATGAATCGGCGTGGCATAAGCCAAAGTCTTTTTATTGAGCGGGATTTTTTTCGCCAGTTGAAAGACCGGAGGCGTGGCAAGCGCCCAATAAAGCCACATTCCCAAAGACCAAAACAATACGGAGAAAAAGTTCTCGCTGGCAACCTTCTGCATACTATCGGCATAGCGTTGCACGGTGCTGATGAGCGCCAGCAACAGCCACCCGCCCAGGATGATGGCAAGGTGCAGGCGTAAGGCGCGGGGAAATTTTTTATCAATAAGAGGTGGCGTTTTCATTTTATGCAAATCGACATTCGACTTTTGCATTATTCATGGTGCGGGCAATTTCTTCAACGATGAAATGTTGATAAGCCGCTGCTGTTGGTTATAACTCAGGCGGGCAAATTCCTTTTTAGACCTGGTGTCTCAAGGTTTCTCTACCGCCGTGCAATGACAGGTTATCAAACTGCTGGCGGCTATGCCGCTTTGCTGTGCGGCGCGAGCGTTGCCCCGCCGAGACCATTAGCAAACGGTTCGGGGCTACGCCCCAAATTGGCGGCACAGCCGCAAGCGTTAGGTGGCAAGGCGCTCGGAAAGTCAGAGACTTTCCGCACATCAAAGCGGCACAGCCGCAAACCGACGATGACCAAATAGTGCACGTCACTACCGAAGCTTTCGTCAGAGTTGAATCTGGCTCACGGCTCAAACTCGTCACCCCATAGACCACTTCGCGTCGCGCTTTCCCACTCTTTTTTCTACACTCTGGCAGAATGCCCGCGATAAACAGCACCTGCGCGGCGATGAAGATGGTTTGCAGCACCCGCGAATAGGTATCGAAATCGATTGCCGGTAAAAATTTCATGACCATCATGCTGACAATCGGCGTGGCCAGCCCCATCAAAAGGTTTCCGGCTTTTCGGGCAGAAGGAGCTAAGGCTTGCTCGGCTTGTTTACGTCGTCGCATCGTTTTCGCTTATGCTTTCGCCCTGGCGTTACTCAGATCACATAATTTGAACGGCGAAGGTTCATCGAACGACCAAATCGGTGAGCTTTTCCGACGCGGGTTTCCATTTGCCGCCGTCGAGAATCATCCTGATGGTATAAATCACATCTCTATCCTGAATGGTAAGGGTGGCGCGGTTGCCCTGTTGAAAACCACGAATGACACGAGGGTTCGTAAAATAAATCATTTCTCGCGGGTTTACGCTACTCATATCCATCTGCTTTTTAGAATCGAAGTAGGCTTTGGCAATTGCGCCGCCGCCCGCAGGTAGGGACGTGCCATCGCGCGCCGTGACCGGCGCATCCGGGTCGGCTTCAATCAACACTTTGCAGGCAACGTTGTAGCTGCCTTCGTAAACAAATCGCCCTTCGAGCAGATTGCCGTTGCGGATGGCGAATTGGTTATCCATGCTGCTGCTGGCGCTGATATTGCCGTTTGCCCGCATCACATCAACGCCCGACACTGCCATCCGCTTGGGATTGATGCGAATCTGTAGATAGGGTGTGTGTTCTTTGCCGGGCGTGTCTTGCGAAAACGGTTGCTCGGTAAAGGTCAGAAAGAGGTATTCAAGAGCTTCATTCATGCGGGCACGAACATAGTTCAGGCGTTTCTTCTGCCCTGCATCGATGAACTCCCCCTCAGCGCGTCCCGGTTCAAGGGCAATTGGCGGATAAACGCCGAAGTTCCCCGTCCAGGCATCCTTTTTGAGTTGGGCGCAGAAATAATTTTCAAGTTAATGGGTTAACAAATTACATCGCCGTGACAGTAAGCTGTGCATAGTATAAATGTCGTGAACCACTCTTGTGTGGCGCGCGCTCAACCTGTTACTCATAAAAATCCCGCCTGTACACGCCGTCGATGGAAAAACTCTGACGTGATTACCAATAATTTTGTCCGATACGTCGCTTTGGGCTAAAATGGGCGATGACAAACGCTTTCAGGAAGAGGTTTCGCGTATATTCATTATTTTCGTTGCATAAAATACACCAGTAACCCAACAAAAGTCTTTCGGAAAAGATGAAAAAGTTTTGAGGAAGTTCTAAAAAAGTTTCGCAAACCGTTATGTCCAGTCAAAGCAACAAATTTTATGATTTCGGTGACTTTCGTCTGGATGCGACAGAACGGGTGCTGTTGCGCGATGGCAAGGATTTGCTGCTGCCACCGAAAACTTTCGATGTGCTTCTGGCGCTGGTAAACAACCGGGGTCGGATTCTCGAAAAAGAAGAGTTAGTGCAACTCGTGTGGCAGGACACTTTCGTTGAAGAGTCCAATCTGGCGCGGGTCAGGTTACCTTGCGCGTAAATCTATCTGAAGTTTCTGCAAAGTATTTTATGTTGCTTGTGTGAAATGATTTTATTGGGTTAGACTGAGGTCGTGAGACGCCCCTGTTTTGCTGACACAAACGTACTGCATAACAGGGGATTTTTTGTTGAGACAATTGCTTGAGCTGAGGGACATAAACCTGCTGAGCAATTAAACCCAACCGAACGAGGGGCGCAACGCAACCCTAAGCCCTCTTTTCAGTTGCGTTTTACGCAGGCAGGAACCCTGTGAGGCACAAGCATAGGTTTCTTATGACGACAAAATTTGTAGACGCATCAACTGAACGTTTGACCAAACCTGCTGACATTGATATTCAAATTGCCGAACGCGACGGAGAACAATTCCTCGTCATCAAAGACCAGCACCCGCTCAATCAAACCGCTGAATATGCCGTGGAGATTCCGGCATCACTTTTACCCGAACTGCAACGCGCGGTTGAAGCCCTTGTCCAAAAACAACCGGATGAAGAGCGTTCCCAAAGCGCTTTCGAGAGGGATGAATCCATTGCCTCCGAAAGCCTCATTCAATTTGCTCACGATTCCGAAGCCGAATTTGCCCGCATACTCGATTTTTATCATATTCACTGGCAGTACGAACCGCGCACCTTCGTGCTCGAACGCGATGAAGCGGGCAATGTCGCCACCAGTTTTACACCCGATTTTTATCTGCCCGACCACGACCTCTACATCGAACTTACCACGCTCAAACAGTCGCTGGTGACCAAGAAAAATCGCAAAGTGCGGTTGCTGCGCGAACACTACCCGGATGTGAATATCAAACTGCTCTACGCTTCGGATTACCACAAATTGCTGGAAAAGTTCTCAGCAAGCGGCGGCAGAAGGTAAGGCTCAAGATTAATTGATAATAAAATTTGAATGTGATGTATGCGGTTTGCTGAAAAATTGTTGCCTGAAAAGCAGTGATCCCGAGTGACCTACGTTGTCCTCCTCCGAGCCTCTGTACATAGTTCAGATTCCTTGCGAAATCTTACCTGTTAAGATTCCGAAGAATCCTAACAGCCCACGTTTTCTGAACTCCGGTTCGCTTCCGCTCTTGCGAGTTTCCGCTCCCCTTCGTCCTTTGAGCTTCAGTCATCTTCCGCTTTCAAAAACTTTGGTTGCCCGCCGTTTTCGTCGGCTTCCGCTTCCCTCTACTCTCTAACCTTGGTCGGCTTCCACTCTTGCGAGTTTCCGCTTCCCTCAGCTTTCAAACGTCGGTATCCGTACTAGAGGTTTCGTATGTTCCCCGCCACTTCTTGCGAAGCTTTGGTTCACTTACGATTCAGAAGATTTCAATTTCAACCTCTCGGGATCTGCACTTAGTTGTTACCAACCAAGTGGCGGTGATACTATCACACTGAAAAATTATGTCAATAAAAAAATTGCTATCAGGCAATAAATTTTTCTTAAAAAGTTTATGACCAAAGAAATCATGTTAGGAAAAGTTCTCATACCACAGAATCGGCTACAGGAGCGGGTTTCAGAGTTGGGCGCGGAAATTTCAGCGGCTTATACCGGTAAAGACCTGGCAATCATCGCGATTCTCAAAGGCTCATTTATTTTTGCTGCCGATTTGCTGCGCACCATCACGATTCACACCACAATCGATTTTATGGCGATCTCTTCTTACGCCAATCAACCGCAATCGGGAGTCGTTCGCATCACCAAGGATTTGGAAGAGAGTATCACCGGACGCAATGTCCTTCTGGTTGAAGACATCATCGACACAGGGCTTACGGCAAACTATCTGCGAAGAGTTCTCAGAGAGCGTAATCCGGCGAGCCTTGAACTCTGCACGCTGCTCGATAAATCCGCCCGACGCCTGATTAATTTGCCGATTGCTTATCGCGGGTTCGACATTCCAGATGTGTTCGTCGTCGGTTACGGAATGGATTATCAACAGCGTTACCGCAACCTGCCACATATCGCCGTACTCAATCCAACAACGGCTTAACAGGATTAAGGTTAAACGATGCAATTAAAACTCGCCTTCATCGGGTTCGGAAACGTGGCGCGTGAATTCGCGCGACTGCTTGCCAGCCGTCAAACCTTGCTCAATGAAATCTATGGCGTTCAGTGGCGAACCACAGGGATTGCCACACATCGCCACGGCTCAATCATCACCGATTCGGATATTGACCTGATGGAAGCAACCGAGCGGGTCGAACGTCACCATCAACTTTCCGGCATTTCCGATATAACGGAAATCACCGACGCCGAAGAGTTGATTCAACGCGCTGATGCCGACATCATTTTTGAGACCACCCCGCTCAGCCCCTTGGATGGCGAACCGGCGACGACTTATATTCGCGCAGCCCTAAGGCTCGGTATCCATGTCATTACGGCAAACAAAGGGCCGATTGCCTGTGCCTATCACGAGTTGCAATCGCTTGCCGAAAAGCAGGCAGCGAAATTTCACTTTGAAGGCACAGTGATGGATGGCACACCAATTTTCAACCTGCATCGGTTCGGTTTACCGGCAACCGAGATTCTCGGTTTCTCAGGCGTTTTAAACAGCACCACCAATGTCATCCTGAGCGCGATGGAAGCAGGCAGCACATTTGCCGAAGGACTTCTGGAAGCGCAACAACTGGGGGTTGCCGAAGCCAACGCCGATTACGATATTGACGGATGGGATGCGGGAGTAAAGGCTATCGCTTTAGCCAATGTCTTAATGAATGCTGAGTTGCATCCACGCAATCTGTCACCCACGGGCATTCGCGAGGTGACTTTGAAAGCTGTTCAGTCGGCGCGTGCCGCCGGTAAAACGATTCGCTTAATCGCCCGCGCCGAGCGTCGAGGTGAGAAGGTAGAAATTCAGGTTGCGCCGGAAATCACAAATGTCGGCTCGCTGTTTGCTACCCTGCAAGGCACCTCAAGCGCGCTTTCCATAACCACCGATTTGATGGGTGAAATCAGCCTTGTCGAACATCACCCGAAGCTCAGGCAAACCGCTTATGCCTTGTTAAGCGATATGCTCAGCATTCACCGACAACTATCGGGCAAATTTTAAAAATTTATTCTATTGGTTTATCGAGTGAAGTCGCCGTATTGGCAAAAGCGCTGCGGATGACGCCCGTCTGGTCAATGTAAAAAGATTGAATTTTGTTATAGCCGAATCGCCGTCTGGCAGTTCCCCACCACCGGGTGGTGTTGGGAGTGCCGTTCGCGTTGGTTGATTGGGAATCTATGGAATAGGTATAAGCGGTGTCGTCGGCGTTGCCCGAACGCATGCTTTTATTGATGAATTTTTCCGATACCATGATTTCATCGCTATCGGCATAACGACCGTGGGCGCGTTTATACATTTCCTGACCCGGTAGCCAGGTTTTCACATACCTTAAAGCATTGGCTTCAAAGGCAGCCTGGCGGGAACGCAATAAATTCGGAACTGCAATCGCCGATAATATTCCCAGTATCGCCACCACAATTAATATTTCTACCAAGGAAAAACCGGCTTCTTTCATGATTGTGCCCCTTTATCAGAAAAAATAATCCTTAGTTTTCTTGCAATTCAAAGACCGTGCATTCCCTATTTCAATCGGTAGCTGATAGAAATCTGTAAATCTTCAAATCAAGCGCGATATGCTCTGCATCACGTCAACAAATGTTGCCCCTCCCGATTTTTCAATTCCATATTTTGTCACTAGCCGGGATTCAGCAAATGACAAATAGTGTAATGCCGCCGCCAAATTGCGGTCTTGGAAAAAACTTAACTTTTGCGTTGTGTGCAATTTGCAAGTCTTCACGCAAGCGGTTAGTTGTGGTCTGTAAAATGCTAAAAATCATGCTGCACTGGAGGTGTATTTATGATCTGTCCGAAATGTCGCACCCAAACCACGATTGGCGCGCTATCTTGTCCAAGCTGTAAATTGAAGACCCCAAGAGGGCGTTTAGAAGCCGAATTAGCAGAAGAGAAGAAAGCTTCTGAAAAAAGCCGTTTCGATAAAAGCATCTCCGGCGGGGCAAAAAAGCTCAGCATCAGCCCGCTGGTCTCTACGCTAATTATTGTCGCGTCTGTGAGCATTTGTGCCTTGGGGGCATATCTCAGTTTCACTTATTTCGGCGACCCGCCAAAACCCGCCGAACGCATTCCGCACCAGGAAGTCCTCGAACGATTGCAATCGCAAACTGCCAATAACTCTTATTTGACGGTTGATGAAGCCTTGAACAATGAAGTTGAAAAATCGCGCAAGGCAGAGAACCTGATGGAGTCGGAAGGCTGGAATGTCGAAGCGATTGAGGGCGGCTTTTCCATTACCTTCTCCTTTCAGGAAAAAGATAAGCAGCAAAAAGCCGTCTGGCTGTTTAATGCTTTTGAAAATACCTATAAACCACAAACCGATTTGGCAAACTTTGTTTATAAACCTTAATGTCAGTTCTGGTTAACGGGTTTTGTCATTAAATTTTTCATTCGCTGACAAAAATTGGGAGGCTTGGGGGTTCAGCTTCTAAATTTGAATCGCTGAATTCAGGTTATTTATTGTTTCAAAAGTGGTTTGTTCATTGAAACGAAGTGCTAGAAAGTTTGGCATTACAAATGCTTTGCAGGTCAATGTATTTTGAGAGAGAAATTAAACTTCAGGAAGAAAAACTATGCGATGTCCGAAATGTTTTACGGAAACGCCGCCAGAAGCCATGCAATGTCCGGGGTGCAATCTGGTCACGCCGAAAGGCAAGGCGGCTGAAAAGAAAGCCTCTGTTGAAAAGCAAAAGCTGGTGGCTGACCGACGAAAACAAAAAGGAAAAGTTGTTTGGAAAGCCAACCGTCAAAAAGTTGACTGGAAATCCATTGATTGGAAAAACTGGCGAACCATCCCTTTTAAATCGCTGATTCCGAGTTGGGCGCTGTGGGCTGTGACCCTGGTTATTCTTTGCGTCAGTGCGTACTTTGCCTATCGCTATGTGCAACCCAAAGAAATAAGCCTGGAAGAAGCCAAAGCCACCGCCGGTTTGATGACCCGGTTACGGAATATGCCTTCTAAAAAAGAGGGTATGACTTTAGACCAATGCATGATGGATGAGGTTAAAAAGTCGCGAGAAAGCGGGCAACTCGTCAGTTATACCGGGTGGTCTGTCAAACCTTATAATCCGAATCAGTTTCTCATCAGCTTTTCATATGAAGAAAAGGCGGGTTTGAAATCTGCCGAATGGGTTGCTGACCCGGTGCAAAGTGTTTTTGTGCCGCAATCAGAACTAGCAATGGCTATGCACAAATCGAAATAGCTTTACGCCTGCGGTATTTCGATTCAATGAAAACTGATAAACGACCTCTTGGTTCAATAAAAGTGTTGACGAACCCGGGTTATGCTTTTATAAAGGCTCTGTCTTGATGTCCCCTTGTGGTTTTACCAAAGCTTTTACAAGTTCGAGTTTTTCTCATCCCGGTAAAAATTAGAGTCTATATGCAACCTAGAAATCCTGAATTTGTTCTCACCATCGTCCAGCATACCTACTGCACAGATTGTATGTGGATTAAGAGTAAAATTACTGATGTTTATCACGCCTCGGGAATCGTGCGCGGCGATGATTCAAAACACTGGCGGATGAACATCATTTCTCCCAATTGGGACAGAGAATTACGCAAACCCGAATTTCCCATCGGTTTTGAAACCATCGATGTTCCGGCTTTAAAACTTGAAGTCAACAAAAAAATTATCTTCGCCACGCAAGACCCGGCGTTAATCAGCGAATTGTTATCCCGGCTCAAATGGATGCTCATCAATCGCAATGCGAATGATGAAATCGCCCAGCAATTGGCGCAAATCGTGCAGGATTGGGACAGATTACCCATTGAAGCCCGCAACAATCAGGCGGTTTGCATCACGCAATAATCCGGCAGGTGGTCAGTTTTTGGAGCAATAAAAATGCCTCAAGCCAGAGTAAGCAGTTGCTCTGGCTCACCTTCTTCCGGCAATTCAGTCGCGCGAAATGGCTGATCGCGCTCAATTCGTTCATACCCGATTCATCATTAAACCATCGCTTGTTCGTCAGGCGATAGCTGACCGAACTTCACAACTTCTTACATTGTCCTGCCAATCTCCAGCGGCTATAATCTGCCTTTCAGTTCCAGCATTCATTTTCAAATCTAAGGAGAAAGTCACCATGAAAAAATTTTTATTTCCGGCGTTGGCGATGGTCTTTGCGCTCGCCGTCGGCGCTTCGGCGCATGACCCGCGCACCGTCGCCAAAGAGTTTTCCCACTCCATGAAGGTGGAGGGCGCAGGCACCCTCACCCTTACTTATAAATCCATGCATTGGAATGAACCGGCATATCTGGGATTCAAGAAAAACGACCAGCTTCGCGAGCGCGTGGTCGGTTCATTGTGGAAAAAAATCGGCACTTTGCAAACCGAGTTCGATGTCGTGATTTCCGGCGTCAATGTGCCCAAAGGCACTTATGATTTCGGCTTGTGGTTTGACGCCAACGACAATTTTAAAATTGTTCTCGGCGCAGGCGGCAAAGATATGAAAATTGATTTGACCACGGTTAAAGATGCTGCCCTGGTCAACTATTTAACTTTCGATTTTCGTCCGACCGATAAAGCCGATGTGTTCACCATCGAAGGGCGCGGCGGCAATTTCCGTTGCACTTCTGAATTTCAAGTGCCCTATCTGGCTGACCACAATCATCCGGCTGAAAAGAAGAATTAGTTCGCAGTCTACAAAGTTTATCTTTTAATCAACAGGGGAAGTCATTGAACCAAAGATGTGCTGATGATTTTAAGCGAATCGCTCAGCACATCTTTGCTGCTTTCATCCCGGTAGCTTATTTCCTGCCAGCCGCCAATTTCGTTTATCACCTGAATCAGATTCTATGAAGAAGCGTTTTGTTTTTACTCCTCTATTTGCCGCCGTACTTTTTACCGGCAATCTGTTATTTGCTTTCGCGCAAACGCCTGCCGCGCCGCCCGTGAACTGGCCCCGCAGCCATAACTATGATGTACAACATTACCGCATCAAACTTGCTTTTAACTGGCAGGAAAAATCAATTGATGGCGAAACCACTGTGTACTTCAAACCATTTTCAGAGGCTATCAGCGCCATTGAACTTGATGCCGGCAACCTGACCATTAAATCAGTAAAGCTGGCACAAGGCACTGACCTCAATTTTCGCTACGTCAATAACGAAAAACTTTTCGTCACTCTCAATAAACCTTACGCGGTTGGCAGCAGTGTCGCGGTGGTTATTAACTACACCGCCAATCCGCCGGAAGGCAAAGGCGTCACCTTCATCACTCCGACCAATACAGACCCTAATCGCCCTTACCAAATCTGGTCGCAAGGCGAAGCGCAAACCAATCACTACTGGTTTCCCTGTTATGACTATCCCAATGACAAAGCCACAAGCGAGCTTATCGCCACGGTTGAGAATAAATATCAGGTCATCTCAAACGGAACCTTGATTGCTGTGCAAAATCATCCGGCAACCAAAACCAAAACCTATCACTGGAAGATGACGCAACCGTTTTCGAGCTATCTGGTTTCTTTCATCGTCGGCGAATTCACCGAAGTCAAAGACCGTTTCAAAAACATTCCGGTCAGTTCCTACGTGTACAAGGATCAGGTTGAAAATGCTCGCATCTCATTTGGCAAACTCGCGCGAATGGTGGCATTTTTCTCGAAGAAAACCGGCTACGACTATCCCTTTTCCAAATACGCGCAAACCACTGTGCGCGATTTCGGCGGCGCGATGGAAAACATCACCGCCACAACCATGACCGATACAGCGGTTCATGACCACCGCGCACACCTGGATGTTTCATCCGATGGCATCACCGCCCATGAACTTGCACATTCATGGTTTGGCAATCTGCTGACCTGTCGCGATTGGGGTGAATTGTGGTTGAACGAATCGTTCGCAACCTTTATGGAAGCCACCTGGACCGAACATGACAAAAGCCGCGACGATTACCTCTATGAAATGTACGGCAATCAAAAAGCCTATTTCCAAACCTGGGAGGCAGGCATTCGCCGCCCCATCGTCACCAAATTCTATAACGACCCGGATGCGCTGTTTGACACCTATGTTTATCCGCGCGGCGCAGCCGTCGTCAATATGTTGCGATTCGTTTTAGGTGAAGAGAATTTCTGGAAAGCCATTCAGCATTACGTCAAAAAACATCAATATCAAAATGTCGAAACTCAACAACTGGTGGTCGCCATCGAAGAAACCACAGGGCAAAACCTGCAATGGTTTTTCGATGAATGGTTGTACAAAATGGGACATCCTGAATTTGAAATCACCTCGAGTTACGATGAAGCCGCAAAGCAGGTGAAACTCGTCGTCAACCAAACGCAAAAACCCGATGAGCAGCGCAAGGGTTTTGCGTCAACGGAATTTTTCACCATGCCTGTAGACATCGCCATCACCACCGCCACAGGTGAAAAAGTTCATCGCGTCTGGATTGACCGGAAAGAAGAAGAATTCATTTTTGCGGTTGATGGAAAACCGCAGTTTATCAATTTCGACAAAGGCAATTACCTGATTAAAAAAATTAAATTCACCCGCACAGACGCGGAACTGGCAACCCAACTTTTAAACGATACAGATGTGATGGGGCGGGTGCTGGCGGCAAATGAGTTGAAGGGCAAAACCAGCGATGTCGCAATCAAAGCGTTGAGCGAAGCGATGCTGAAAGACAAATTCGCAGGTGTGCGCGTCGAAGCGGCAAATGCGCTCGCGGAAATCCAAAGCGAAGCGACCAAAGCCGTTTTCATTGAAGCGTTGAACGATAAAGAATCGAGCGTGCGGCGCGCTGCCGTCAAAGGCTTGGCGAAATTCAAAGATGAAAAACTGGCAGACCGATTTATCAACATTATCAACCATGATGCGAGTTATTTTGCGGTTGCCGACGCAGCAGAAGCCCTTGGGCAAACGGCATCCCCGAAAGCCTATGACCAATTGACGAACGCCGCAAAGCTGAAATCGTGGCAAGGCACGATTCAGGCAGGAGCCGTCAAAGGGCTTGCGGCGCTTAAAGATTCGCGTTCCTTCGACGTAGCTTTGCAGTTTGCCGCGCCCGGAAATCTTACGGAAACGCGCGCCGAAGCCATGATGCTTTTAGCCGCAATCGGCAAAGGCAAAGACCCGGCGCTTGAACTCTTGACCGGCGCGCTTAAAGACCCTTCGCCACAAATCAAATTCACCGCGCTACAAGCTTTGATTACCTTAGGCGACGCGCGCGCCATTCCGGCAATCGAAGAGTTGGCGAAATCGCCGGGGCTTCCACCCTTTGCCAATCAATTCATCACCAATGCGATTAATCAATTGAAAGCCGCAAGCACCAGGTAACGAATGGCAGTGTGCCTCAAACAAATTGGGGCAGCATTGAACAGCGGCATCGGATTGGCGAATGGCGCGGTCAGAGACCGCTGCTCGCGCGCTGGCAGTTTTTTGATTGGTAATTTGTGAGGTTATTTTTTCTTCTTGAAAGTCACTTCTCCGTAAAGCGATGATGGCGCTTTGAGCAATTCGCTATCTTTCCCGCGCAGGTGCTTATCGAAAAATGCCATAGTGTAAGCGATGATAATTTCGTGCGCGCGGCGCGGGTCTAGCTGAGACGGACTACGCGGAAAAAAGAGCAGAAAATCCGAGAAATGTCCGTGTTGGGTCTTATCAATGGTAATCTCGTACCAATCATTGGTTGACCGATTGATGAAGGTGGTGGTTTGAGTTTTTGTCATGGCGATGAGTTCTTTCATCACCTCGGACTGTTCGGGTTTCGGGGGTTTGTCTTCAAGCCCATGATGCATCAACATAACCGGGCGATGGGTTCCTTTATCGCGCACATCGCCAAAAAGTTGTCCATCCTGGTCAACTACCGCTTTGACGCGAGGGTCATCCCGGCTCATCTGAATTGCGGTTGCGCCGCCAAAAGACCAGCCCATCATGCCGATGCGCGATAAATCCAATCGTTTATAAAACAGTTGCCCTGTAGCTTTGTCGAGTTCTTCGAGTTTATCCAACACATATTTCGCATCGGCAACCCAGATCGGAAAAACCTGTTTATCCAGCCACTCCCAATTTTTCAGCACATCATCGCGGAAATTGCCGGTCTCTTTCGGCATCAACATCATATCGGCTTGAAACCGGGTGCCATCAGGAAAAAGGATGGTATCGCTGAACCCCGGATGGTCTGCACTGATGACGATATAGCCATGACTGGCGAGGTGTTCGGCTTGAAAAGTGCCGACGAATCGCGCTGTGCCGCCGCCGGGTTGATAAACCAACACCGGGAACCGGGTATTCCCTTTGGCTATCGGCGCATCGGTCACGGCGTTGGTTTTCAGATTGACGCCGCGCCGGTAGATGCTTTTTTCGGGAAATTCATCGGCGCTGAGCACATATCGCGAAGTCTCTTTGCCCTCGACCTTTTCGGCGGGATACCAGACGCGCACAATCAGGCGACGGCGGTCAGCGGGGTCTTGGGTGAAGGGTTCTTCGCGTTTCCGGTCAATCCATAAATACTCGTGGGTGCCGACCGCAAACTTCCCTGTAGGCGGAGAAAACGGTTCGCTGGCAGATGGTTGTGGGGTCGCCTGCGCCATAGCTTTCAGGCAGCAAATAAGCGCAACCAGTATTGCACCCGACAAACGATTAAGGAACCAACTCATTGTCTTGCCTGGTTTCATCAGGCGGTTTTGCCGGTCGCTATTTTGTCGCATGTCTTCACCTCAAGTTCATTAATTTTAAAAGCACCGCTCAAGCTTATACGGAACAAGAATTTTTACCTTCAAACCACTGGCTTAAATTTGCGCCGTATTAAAAGGGACACCTGCAAGCAGTGTCAAGCTTTAACGCACGAACCTATAGACATGGGTTTGCGGCTACGATAAACTTAACGGGTGAATTAGGCATCTCTGCTTATGTGGGCTGGAGATAATTATTAGCAAGTATTGAACAGGATTATAAAGGAGAGCTTATTTTGGGCGATTATTTTATGATGGCGCTGGCGTTCGTGCTCGTTTTGGGACCGTTGGTGGTCATACACGAGTTCGGACATTTTATTGTGGCAAAATATTTCGGCATTCGCGTGGAAGTATTCAGTGTTGGTTTCGGTAAACGTCTGTTCGGATTTAAACGTGGGGATACCGATTATCGGGTGAGCCTGATTCCGCTCGGCGGTTATGTAAAGATGTCGGGTGAAAATCTGGATGAACAGGTCACCGGCGCACCTTATGAATTCATGTCGAAGCCGAAATGGCAACGGTTTTTTGTCGCGGTTGCCGGACCTGCGGTCAATATTCTTTTTGCCTTACTGATTCCGGCTGTGGTTTCGATGTTCTATTTTGAAGAGGAAGCCTTCCGCAACCAACCCGCACAGATTTATTCGGTCGAAGCCAGTTCACCGGCTGCCGCCGCAGGATTTCAATCCGGCGATACCATTATGAAAATAGGCGACCTGACGAATCCCACCTGGCGCGATGTTGATGAATACGCGATTGTCCGTCCCGGGCAAACGGTTCCGGTGACCGTCAAACGCGGCGACCAAACCAAAGACTTAAACCTGGAAATTAAAACTGTAGATGTGGGGTCGGATAAAATCGGCATTCACGGTTTCATTCAGGATAAAGCGAAAATTACTGCAACCAGTATTGCGCCCGGAAGCCCTGCCGCTCAAGCCGGTCTGGCAGAAGGCGATGTGATTTTAAGCGCCAACGGGCAACCGCTTGAACAGAGTCGTCAAGGGGTTGAACGATTGATTGCCACGATTAACAACAGCAACGGGCAACCGGTTCAATTAACCGTTGAGCGTAACGGCAGCGAAGTTGAAATCACCCCCACACCGCAAATGATGGACGGCAAATTTAAAATCGGGTTTGCGCCGTCGCCGCAATTCGACAAAATCGTCAAAACCAAATCACTCACCGAAGCCATTCCCTATTCGTTTGAAGAAAACTGGCGAATGGTGAAACTCACGGCAACCGCCATCGGTCAGATATTTGAAGGCAAACGCAAAGTCGGCGAAACCTTCTCTGGTCCCGTCGGCATCGCCGAACTTTCCAGCCAGGCGGTAAAAGCCGGACCCATCGTGCTCTTTTCGCTGATGGCGCTGCTCTCGCTCAATCTCGGCATCTTCAATCTCTTCCCGATCCCGGTGCTCGACGGCGGATTGATTTTCATGCTCGGACTTGAAGCAGTGCTCGGGTTTTTCGGATTGCCGCTCACCATCAAAATCAAAGAAAAGATGATTCAAGTCGGCTTCGTGGCATTGATGTTATTGATGGGCTTTATCATCTACAACGATATTTCCAAAAAGATCAGCAGCAAAAAAGCGCCTGCTGTGCAGCAACAAGTTGAACAACCGAAGCCTGCGGAGAAATAACTCCGCAGGCAATTTCTCCCACACGCATCTTTATTCTGTCTGAGGTTTTCTTTCAATGAAGAAGTACGCATTGTTATTCCTGAGCCTTGCGCTTTGTGTCCTTTTGCTCATTCCGCAAAAATCCGCCTATTCTAAAAAGTTGAGTCAAGCCGATAGCGGTTATGTGGCAAATCAAATCCTGATTAAGTTCAAAGATGTTTTTGCCCAGTCCGTCAATGATTCGGTGATTCCCGAACAGATTTTTAATAACCAACGCTTGCGCACCGAATCGCTTGATGTTGAGCGGCAACCACGCCTCGGTATTGTTAAAGTCGAATTCGACGACAGCCTTTCGATTGATGAGGCGATTCGTCAGGCGGAAAGCGACCCGCGTGTCGAATATGCCGAACCCAATTTCATTCTCAAACCTTCGGAAACCGTTCCCAACGATTTACGCTTTAACGAAATGTGGGGACTGTTCAACCAAACGGTTTCAGGCGCAGATATTTCTGCAACCCGCGCCTGGGATTTAACCACCGGCAGCAATAATGTCGTCGTTGGCATCACCGACACCGGCGTGGATATTCAACACCCTGACCTTGCAGGAAATATCTGGACGAATGTCGCCGAAATTCCCGGCAACAACCTTGATGATGACAACAACGGTTTTGTTGATGATGTGAACGGCTGGAATTTTTTCGATAACAACAACCGCGTATTCGATAGCGTCACCTTTGATGCGCACGGTACAGCGGTTGCGGGAGTCATCGGCGCAGTCGGCAACAACGGCGCAGGAATCACCGGGGTGTCGTGGAATGTGAAACTGATGCCGCTCAAATTTATCAGCAACGGTTCGGGCGATACCGCGGGCGCGGTCAAAGCCATCAATTACGCCATCGCGCAAAAAAATAAAGGCGTCAATGTCCGCGCCATCAATGCCAGTTGGGGACCGACCGGGGCGAGTTGCAATGACAGTTTTTCCAAGAGTTTGAAAAAAGCCATCAATAAAGCCGGTAACGCCGGAATCGTTTTTGTGAGTTCAGCCGGAAACGGCGATTGCGGCGCCAATCGCAACGGTGATGACCTCGATGCCGCGCCGGAATACCCTGCCTCGTGGGGCGGTTCGCTGCCGAATGCCCTGTCGGTTGCGGCGGTCGATATCACCGACACCTTTCCGACTTTTTCAAATTTCGGACACGAAAGCGTGAGCGTTGCCGCGCCCGGGGTTGCCGTACTGACAACCGTGCCGCGTGGCTTTGCAGGTTTACCTGAGGCGTTGGCTTATAGCGCGCAAAGCGGCACTTCGTTTTCCGCGCCGCATGTGACAGGCATCGTGGCGCTCTTAGCCACACGCGAACCGTCGCTGACGCCCGAACAAATCAAACAACGCATCATCACCACAGCCGAACCGACTTTGCCATTGGCTTCAAAGATCAAATCATCGGGTCGCGCCAATGCCTTTAATGCGTTGATGAATCACATCCCGTCGGTTCCTTCTCTGGGAGTGGGCGGCGTGACCCTCAGCGGCAAATTCGTTTTCATCGATGGGCTTGGATTTGTCGATTCGCAAACCGTCATCGAAGTCAACGGCGTGCAGATTGGTCGCAGCCGTTTCGATTCGGCTTTTACATTAGCAAATGGTTCATTCACACGCATTGCTGTGAAACTTGGGAAAGCCGGTGTAGCAGCGACTTTTCCGGTCGGGACGCCTGTAAATATTACGGCATTTAATCCCAACACCGGCGCGCGCTCAACCGCGTTCAGTTTCACGCGCAGATTTTAATTTATTCGACAGGCTTTTTGAAAAACCGACTTCGGGCAGAGAAATAACTCAGGTTGCTCTGCGCCATCTCCGCCTTCTCTGCGCCTCTGCGGTGAAAGAGCCAAGGCAAGGAGAACTTAAAGGCATATTGAATTAAGTAGAACCGAAAAAATTCCTTGACACGAGATAGCGGATTTCCTAAGAAATTCCAGTAGTTTTTTGTCAAAGAAATTTTTCCTGCTTACTATGTTAATCGAAAAGTCTGAACCGCATCAGCATTTATACACATTCCACTCGGAGGCAAAAAACTTGATAGAGAAAATTCAAAACGCTTTGCAGGAAGCAGGTCTCGACGGTTGGTTGTTTTACAGTTTCAGAGGCAGCGACCCGATTGCCGCAAACATCCTGCGCTTTCCAACCGGCGGGCACCTCGCCACTCGTCGCTGGTTTTATGTTGTACCCGCCAAAGGTGAACCGACAAAAATCGTGCATTCCATCGAACGCGGCACGCTTGACCATCTGCCGGGCAGCAAAAAAATTTATTTGCCCTGGCAACAACTGCACGCTACCTTGAAAGAAGCCTTGCTCGCTTTAAATCCCAATGGCAAACCGCGCGTCGCCATGCAGTATTCGCCCGATGCAGCGATTCCCTATCTTTCGCGCATTGATGCGGGAACCATCGAACTCATCCGCTCTTTCGGCGTCGAACCAATTACCTCGGCAAACCTCGTTCAACAATTTGAAGCCGCGTGGGATGATGAACAACTCGCCATGCACGAAGAGTCGGCGCGCGGTCTCTATGCCAGCGTCAAAGAAGCCTTCGCGGAAATCGGACGCCGCATGAAAGAAAATATTCCGACCACCGAATACGACATCCAGCAATTCATTATGGACAGGTTCGCTTCGCGCGGCATGATTACCAACGACCCGCCGATTGTCGCCGTCAATGCCAACAGCGCCATGCCGCATTATGGACCCGAAAAAGACCACTGCTCGCCAATCAATAAAGGCGATTTCGTGTTGATTGATTTGTGGGCGAAATTGGATAAACCCGGTTCGGTGTATGCAGACATCACCTGGACGGGGTTCGTTGGTGAAACGATTCCTGATGAAGTCAACAAAGTTTTTCAGGTGGTGCGCAGCGGTCGCGACGCGGCAATTGATTTCGTCAAACAAGCCTTTGCCGAAGGGCGCACGATTCATGGTTGGGAAGTTGATGATGTCTGCCGCAACACCATTCGGGAAGCGGGTTATGGCGACTACTTCATTCATCGCACAGGGCATAACATTCACACAGAAGTTCACGGCAACGGCGCAAACATTGACAATCTCGAAACGCAGGATAGCCGCGTGTTGATTCCGCGCACCTGTTTTTCAATTGAGCCGGGGGTTTATCAGGAAGGCAAATTCGGCGTGCGCAGCGAAATCGATATGTATGTTGCCGAAGGCGAAGCCCGCGTCACCGGCGATCATCCGCAAACCGCAGTCGTCGCGATTTTGGCGTAATCGTCTGGCGAGTCCGGCGAGTCTAGCCAGTCTTGCGAGTTTAACGAGCCTTGCGAGTATCTCTTTGATATTTCGCAAGGCTCGTTTTTTTCATGCCTTGGGTTTGGAAATTTCTTTCAAAGCAATCATAATCACTCCACTTCAAATAAAGGAATCGGTTATGAATTCGCGCATTGGAAAAGAGGTTCGCCATCTGAAAATTTATACGCTTGTTCCGATATTGATTTTTATGGTGCTCGCCTTTGCGGGATTTCAAAAATCAAATATACCGCCGAAAAATGTCACGGGCACCTATGAAGTTACTTATAAACGCGGCGCGGGCGGCTTGCTTAAAGTCTTGCAAAAATCGGCTGATGAAATCGAATTTGAGATTGAATTCAATCGCGGCGCGCCCTCATACAATTCAGGTGTAGCGGGCGGCACTATCCTAGTCAAAAATGGCGTAGCGGTTTTCAAAACCACTGAATACAGTGAAGAGGGTTGTGAAATTACTTTTACTTTTCAAGCCAACAAAGTGATAGTCAGACAAAGCGGCGCAGATTTCGCGTGCGGTTTTGGTCACGGGGTAATTTGCGACGGCACTTATATTTTGAAGAACCGCCGCAAGCCAAAATTCGGAGATTGAATTAAAACTGTTCTTGATTTCATTTTCAGTCAACGCATTTCATGCAACTGCTTCATCACGAATCTCTCGCCAAATCGCGGCGACTTATTCCTGCGATTGCAGATGTTTTGTTAAAACTTTTCGGTCTTCTTTAACACTCGTTCGGAAAAATGTTTGGCGATGTCTTTTCTCAGCCCTTGTCCAATATAAAATTTCAACAATGCTTCGTAAGACATATCTTTGCTTGCCGCAATCTCTTTCAATGAAGCCATCGTCGTCATCGCACCCGCGCCCTGAAGGGCAATGCCATTAAGTTAAGACTGGGAGCGCGGACGTCCACGTCCGCATTCTCCCACCAGCGGACGTGGACGTCCGCGCTCCCGGTAAGTAATTCTCCTTAACTTAATGGCATTGGCTCTGAAGGGGGGCGCGAAAGATTTGCCTTGCTCATTAACCTGTGGCTTTACCACAGGCTAACTTCCTTTGCCCCTTCGGCAATGGCAACTTTGATAGATAACATCCATCGCAAATCATAAAGCTATACAAAACCTGCGCTCATTCAATCGGCTCAACAACCACAGCCGTACCGTAAGCTAAAACCTCACTCACGCCGCTCATCAGTTCCGTCGCGTCATAACGCATGCCGACTATTGCATTGGCACCGATTTCGCTAGCGTGTTGAATCAAAATTTCAAAGGCTTCGGCGCGCGCCTGTTCGCACAATTTCGTAAACGCGGTGATATTGCCGCCAACGATGGTTTGCAGTGAGCCGCCAAGCGTTCCGAAAATCGAACGCGAACGCACAGTGATGCCGCGCACCACACCTAATTGTCTGACGATGCGAAATCCTTCAAGGTTAAATGCCGTGGTGACCATGTGGTGTGAAAGCCTGTAGCCTTGAGCTACTGAATAGGGGGTTTCAGGGGTGACACTTTGTTGGGCTTTGTCCAGGTGTTGTAATCTATCGTTCATTTTCAATTCCCTTTCGCTGTCTGTTTTTCGCAACTTTATCACGAACTGTTATTGCTGTCGCGTTGCGCATCGTGCTGACGCAAATGATTTTTACATCTGACGAATGAGAAAACCCAACTTTGCCACACAGCATCCGAGCCGTTACAATTTTGCATTCGATGGAATAGGCGATTTGCGATTCGGTTAAATTAAAACCTGAATCCTGAATCCCGAATCCTGAATCCTGTTTGAGGAGTCAAACGCTTGTCATTTATTCAAAGAAGAAATTCGGTTGCCGTTGATGTCGGCGGCATTCAAGTTGGCAGCGGTCATCCAATCGTCGTGCAATCGATGACCAACACCGACACTGTCGATATAGAAGCCACCGCTTTGCAATGTGAACAACTCTCTCGCGCCGGTTCCGAACTCGTCCGCATCACGGTCAACACCAGACAGGCTGCCGCCGCCGTGCCGCACATCGTCGAACGCCTTGCAGAGCGCGGCTGCCCGGTTCCCATCATCGGCGATTTTCATTACAACGGACACATTCTTTTAAAAGAGTATCCCGAATGCGCCCGTGCGCTTGCCAAGTATCGCATCAACCCCGGCAACGTCGGCGCAGGCAAACATCACGACAAAAATTTTCAATCAATGATTGAAGTCGCTATCGAAAATAATAAGCCGGTGCGCATCGGCGTCAATTGGGGTTCGCTCGACCAAACCTTGCTCACCCGCTTGATGGATGAAAATGCCGCCAGCGCCAGTCCCAAAGATGCCCGCGAAGTCATGCACGAAGCGGTTGTCATAAGTGCCCTTGAATCCGCCGAACTTGCAGAAGAATGCGGTCTTGGTCACGACCGGATAATCCTCAGCGCCAAAGTTTCCGAAGTTCAGGATTTGATTGCCATCTACACAAACCTTGCGGCGCGTTGTGACTATCCATTGCATCTGGGACTCACGGAAGCCGGGATGGGCAGCAAAGGCATTGTCGCTTCAACTGCGGCGATGGGCGTCTTACTGCAACGCGGCATCGGTGACACCATTCGCGTATCGCTTACACCAAAACCCAACGGCGACCGCAGCGAAGAGGTCTTAGTCGCGCAGCAGATTTTGCAGACCATGGGACTGAGAAGTTTTATGCCGCTCGTCACCGCGTGTCCGGGTTGCGGGCGCACCACCAGCACGCTCTTTCAGGAGATGGCTGAAGACATTCAAAATTACATTCGCGAAAAAATGACTGAGTGGCGTGAAACTTACGTCGGCGTTGAAGAATTAAAAGTTGCGGTGATGGGTTGCGTGGTCAATGGTCCCGGCGAATCGAAACACGCGAATCTCGGCATCTCGCTTCCGGGTACGGGTGAAGAGCCGCGCGCTCCCGTCTATGTTGACGGGCGAATGTTTAAAACTCTGCAAGGGGCAACGATTGTTCCCGAATTTATTCGGATTCTCGATGAGTATATTGATTCGCATTACGCGACCATTCAAGGAATCCAACCAGCGACTTTTCAAGGGTAAATAAAAAGGGCGAAGAAAATTCTTCGCCCTTTACTCATTGAACGCCCTCCCTCACGGTCGGGTTACTGACACGCCTTATTACTTAGAACAAGTATTTCAACTGGAAGCGCACCACACGTCCGCCGCCATCTGCAAAATCCGATCTCAGAAAACGTCCGGCGGGTGAGCTGAAAACGCTTGCTGAAATCGTCGTTGAGCCGGAGGCAAAAGCACTCGAACTCAAACTCGTAAATTGCGGATGATTGAAAACGTTGAAGAATTCCGTGCGGAATTCAATGCGCTGGCCTTCGGTAATCAATACCCGTTTGGTCAGTGTCAGGTTGGTGTTGTTGAGTCCCGGCGTGCGCAAAGTGTTGCGTCCGAGATTGCCTGTGCGACCGGAATTCGCAGCAATGCCGATGAACATCGCCTGACTGGGGTCAATCGGCGCGTTGTTGTTATCCGGGTTGATGTACCCCGTCGGGCTTGCGGCGTTCGGTACAGCGCGAACCCCGAACTGTCCGTTGGGATTAAAGTCCGGGCGATCCAGATTGCCGCCAATGCTGTCGGCATCCTGTCCGTTCGAGACATTCAACGGCACACCGGATTCAAACGTGGTGACACCGGCAACTTGCCATCCGCCCACCACACGACCAAGAACGCCATGCTGTTCGCGCATCCACGGCAGTTCATACACATAAGTGAATGAAGCGCGATGGGTGCGGTCAAACAGCGACACCGCGCGTTCACGCGCCTGTCCGCCGAAAATTGACGGCACCGCCGCTTGTTGCGGTTGGTTGTTACCGCCAACGCCAAAGACTTCGCTGGCGTTGTCAATCAGTTTGGAATAGGTATAAGCGGCAGTCATCGTTAAGCCATTGGCAAAACGACGTAGCGCCAGAAGTTGCCCTGAGTGATAAGTTGACGAACCGCCATTGGAGCGAATCAACCGCGACCCCTGTAAATTATCGAGACGACCTGAAATCGGTCCGGTGTAACCCGCAGGTGTGATGCGCAAATTCGCAGGCACGAGCGGATTGAGGTCTTCATTGATAAACAGTCTTGTGCCTTTTGAACCAACGTAAGAAACATCAAAGAGGAAATTGCCGGGCAATTCTCTTTGAATGCCAAGCGACCAGCGTTGATAGTAAGGATTCACCAGATTCGCCAGCACCAGGGTCTGCGAATCAAGCGGCGACAAAGCGCGCGCCACCAGTGGCAATGAACCCGAAACATTGGTGAGTCCGCGCGGGTTGGCAGCATTCACCGTCGACGGCACATTGGTTGCCACTACATTGGGCGAAGAGGTTTGCGCGTTTGACGCAATGTTGTTGAAGAACGAGTCGTAGCCAATCTGGTAGCCGCTGCGAATCACCGAACGTTTGTCGCCGAAGATGCGATGCAGCCAGCCTTCTTTGAACGACGGTGAGTATGCGATGCCAAGGGTTGGCGAGAAATTATTTTTATCCGCTTCCACTTCGTTCGGCTCGCTGAATGGCCCTTGGAATGTGGACGGGTCAACATTGAACAACCCGGTAAACGCCGCCGTGCGAATCGAATTAATCGGCAAGCCGAAATATTCGTAACGCAAGCCGAGCGTCAAGGTCAGTTCTTCGGTTGCGCGCCAACGGTCTTGCCCGAAATAACCTTGGCGGAACAGTTCGGGATAGTAAGCCGCGCTGCCGAAATCGCGACGCGCGCCGCCACCGGAACCGCCGAAATTATCCACGAAGTTGGCAAAATCCGACCTGCCCGGCGATGAACGGAAAGTCAACAAGCCGCGTTCAACAATCGGCGCAAACTGTCGCGAACGTTGCTTTGTCAATTCCGTGCCGAAACGGAAAGTGTGATTGCCGCGAATATAAGTTACGGTATCTTGAATCAAATAGTTGTTGGCAATGCGCCCTTGCGGAATATTGGTGGCAACTCCGACATTGCTGAACGGCGCGCCCGGATCGATGGTGGGCAAGGTCTGCGCCAGAGAATTGCTGGCATCGTTTGGAAATGCCAGGGTAATGCGATTGTAGGCAAGGCGCAATTCGTTCGTCAGCGAGGTTGAAAAGACATGGGTTTCGGCAATCAGGAAATTCTGAAAGCGATTTTTGTTGCTGGTGATAAAACTCGGGAAGCCGCCGCCGCCGCCGGTTGGCGCATCCTGATCATCGAACAGGTAACGTCCCGAAAGTTGGTCGTTTTCTCCCAGGCGATGATCTATACGCGCTTGCCATTGACGGTCACGGAATTCATTGGGGAACGAAGCGATGGCAGTGCCGAATTGAATTGGCCCGCGCCCGTTGCCTAAATCCTGTGTGAAAAATTGACTGGTTGCATTGACACCCTCAGTGCCCGCCAGATAAGTGTCCACATTGCTGTTGCTGCCTTGCGGAAACAGCGCGCGAAGGCTCGCGCGACCTGCCGCCGAAAGCGTCACCAGATTGATGGTTCCCGAAGATTTGGTGCGTTCTTCCTGAAACGCGCCGAAAAAGAAGGTGCGGTCGCGTTTGATCGGGCCTCCGAAAGTGCCGGAAAAAAATTGATCCGTGCCCGGAAGCGGACGCTTGCGACGTTGCACTTCAGGATTGAGCGCTGCATTGCTGGTAATCGCATTGAAGCGTGTGGATTCAACCAGGTAAGAGACGGTGCCATGATAATTGTTGGTGCCGCCTTTGGTGATGGTATTGACGACCGCGCCACCGGCGCGACCAAACTCCGCGTCATAGTTTGAAGTCTGCACCGAGACTTCGGCAACCGCATCCGGGTTGGTAATTTGAAAGGCTTGACCGGCAACCGAAATGTCATTGTTTTCGGTTCCGTCAATTAAAAAGTTATTCGAGCGACCGCGACTGCCATTGACGGAAAAGGTTCCCACCCCAAAGCCGAAGCGATTGGTGGAAACGCCGGGCAAAGTCAAGGCAAGCGAAACCGGATTGCGACTGGCAATCGGCAGTTCAACAATTTTTTTCTCTTCGATGTTACCACCGCGAACCGGCGCTGCGGTTTGTAACAGATCGCCGCCGCCAGCGGTCACATCGACGACGACATCACCACCGCTTGGCGTCAATTGAACGTCAACAGTGGCAAGTTGATTGGCGCTTACGACAATATTGGTTTTCGTTACGGCACCAAAACTCGGAGCCGTAATTTTCACCGAATAAGTGCCGAGATCAACTGCATCAAAACGATAGAGTCCTTCATCATTACTGGCGGTTGTTCGGGTCACCGCAGTTTGATTATTGGTCAAGGTAACCGTCGCGCCGGAAATTACCGCTCCGGATGAATCGGTAACAAGTCCTGTGACCGTGCCGCGACTGGTCTGCGCCAGACCCGGCACCGAGACAATCAACAGAATGATGGTCAGAATTAGGGACTTACTTTTCATATAGTTTTTTTTACTCCTAGGGTTCAGTTGAAAAGTTGCTGACAACCTATGCACACACGGGTATCTGGTTGTTCAGCGTAACTCTGTTTGTCGCTTTTTGCCCCTCTTCGTACAACAAGGCTGGTTGCGTGGAAGTACTCTAACTCCTGGTAAGATGTTTGAGTTGAGGCGCAAACAAGCTGGGTTAGTCGGGCGTTTAAAAAGCAAAGTTTATGCCAGCCTGCGGCTTTTCATTAACCGCTTTGTTTTCGATAATTGTATTTCAACTCAAGTGAGACTGAAGAATTTGCCGTTCAAAGTTTTGTATATATCTTCAAAAAAATGGAATGATGTAAAAAGTTGTAAAAGTTGCGATTCAATATATTGGACGATTATTCAAAATATTGAATCAACAAACTCGTGTAAGGATATTAGCGAACAAGTCCAGGAGCAATCTTTATTACCAACTGGCAAAATTACATGCTGCTTACGAAAAGGTTTTCAACCAAGCCTTAGCAGGCAGAAACATAAATGCCTTTCATCACCTTACAGATTCTCATCAATATTAGAAGCGAAGATTTCAGAGCGGTATTGCCCGCTCAACCTGATTTTTTCAATCATTATTTTTTATATGCCGGTTAAACCGCAGCCTGAGTGCGCCGCCCACCGCCCAGAATAAACGTTAAAATGAGTCCCGCAATAAAGCCGCCGATGTGTGCCATATAAGCGACGCCGCCGGTCTGCGCCGATTCCGTAATCGAACCGATGCCGCTAAAAAACTGCAAAACAATCCATAGTCCAAGCACCACAAACGCCGGCAAGGTGGCAATCCCCCGCCCGATCAAGACTCTTACTTGCCCTTTAGGGAACATCACAATATAAGCGCCGAGAACACCGGCGATGGCACCCGAGGCGCCGAGATTCGGGATTGTCGAATTGGCGCTGACGGCTACCTGCGCAACTGTCGCGGCGATCCCGCAGAGCAAATAGAAGATGAGAAATTTGATATGCCCGAAGCGGTTTTCAACATTATCACCGAATATCCAAAGGTAGAGCATATTGCCAAACAGGTGCAGCCATCCCCCATGCATAAACATTGAAGTGAGTACCGTCGGAAAATCCGCAGCCGGATTAGCCAACAATCGGCGCGGCACAACTGACCATTGTTGAATGAACGCTTCGCCGCCATTCATTTCGACAAAAAAGAAAATGACGTTCAAGGCAATCAACCCATAAGTAACCATAGCCGGTGTCTTATTGGTCGAATTATCATCGCCGATTGGGAATAACATATTTTTATTCTCCTTCTATTTTATTTTCAGCGCCCAATTTTGTGCTCGCTTCCCTTTCTGCAATTTGCAGACCGAAAAGCTTCCACAATAAAAGCCACCTATGCAGTTTATTTATTTGATAACCGCTATGCTGATTTCTAAAAAATCGCGCATTGTATTTCACACATACAGATTATTTTTTTTCAGCTTGTATTTTTTTTATGCAGCAATCGAAAAATAAATTATGAAGGATTTACCGACAGAAGTTTCTCAGCGCCAAATAAAACTGCTCGCGCAGAACTGCTTAAAACTGTTGGCTGCTAAATGAGATAGCGCGATGTCTGTGGGGTTTGGAACTCATAAAAATTCGCCCTTGGCATACCTCTTGCCAATTTACTTTACGAGCGAAGCCAGCATAGAAAGGAGAGGGCAATGACGGCAGAACTCAAGCGGCGAATACAAAGTAGTTCGTTGGCTGAGGACGAATTAAACCCATTCGTCAAAGTGTTGCTCTTTCCCTTTGTATGCTGGTTTGGCGCTTAGTCGCTGGCTTTATTACCGGCATCATTACGCAGCAATCGCGCGGTTGCGCATCGAAATCTGGTGCTTGATGTAAGGCTCGGGATGGAATTGATTAATGAATCAGATGCGGCGATGCTTCGATTAAATGATCGCTTATTCAACAGGCTGGCAAAGTCGAACTCAATCATTCATGGTCAAGCTGTCAGTTGCCTAAGAATGGTTGCCGAATCGAAATAGACCCGCTCACAAACGATGCCTTTATCATCGAAGATAAAAAATGCTGTCATTCGGCAACGAAACTGGCGACCGGTCGGCGGCAAATTCGCAAGCGCGCCTTTGTGCGTTCCCATCAACCAGAATTCAACAATCACCGCATCATCGCTGTGGCGCAAAGAAATCAATTCGTTGCGCTGGTCTGGAAACGCCCGGCGGCTTTCACGAAAATATTCGGCGACCTCAGCTTCACCATCGTAGATTTTATCTGTGGGAATAATTTCATAATGCGGATGCGAAAAGGTCGTCATGGTGGTGGCGAAATCCTGAACATTTTCGGATTCCATATGTTCACGAACCTTTTTTTCGCGAAACTCACGCACCGCTTCAGAAAGCATAAACTCTTCCTTTCAACTGAAAACCGTTCACTTGATGCTCTGTTTACCAACCGACAAGCTATTGTTCACTAAAGTTTCGGCAAAGGCGCGCGCCCAACGGTCGGCTTCCAAAATCGCTTCGATACTCGAACACGCCTGTTTCTGGTGCGCCTTCATGGTCTCTTCGATAATGCGCGGAATCTCCATAAACTTGATGCGGCGATTCAAAAACGCTGCAACCGCAATCTCATTTGCGGCGCTCATTGCCGCTGGCGTAGTGCCGCCTTCACGCATGGCATCGTAAGCCAGACGCAGGCACGGAAAGCGCACAAAGTCAGGTTCAAAAAATTCCAGTTTGCTGAGTTTCTCAAAACTGAGCGCGGGCAAATCGGTCGGCAGTCTTTCGGGATAGGTCATGGCGTATTGAATCATCAAGCGCATATCGGTGACGCCGAGTTGCGCGATAATCGAACCGTCAATCATCTCGACCATCGAATGCACGATGGATTGCGGATGCACAAAGACGGAAATTTTGTCGCCGCCGAAACCGAAGAGCCAGTGAGCTTCGATGACTTCCAAACCTTTGTTCATCAAGGTCGCCGAATCGATAGTAATTTTCGCGCCCATCTGCCAGGTCGGATGCGCAAGCGCCTGCTCTACGGTGGCTTCGCGCATCTCTTCAACCGATTTCTCACGAAACGGGCCACCCGATGCGGTTAAAATCAAGCGCTTGATTTCAGCATTCTTTTCGCCGCGCATACATTGATGCAAAGCGTTATGTTCGCTATCGACAGGCAACAGTTCGGCGCCCGATTCACAGGCGATTTTGGTCATCACCTCGCCAGCCATCACCAAGGTCTCTTTGTTGGCAAGACAGACACGGCGACCCAGTCGCAACGCTTCGTAGGTTGGCAAAAATCCGACCGCGCCGACAGTTGCCGAAATCACCGTATCAACATCGGCGTGCGTGGCAACCGCAACCAATCCGGCTTCGCCGCTTACCAGTTCCGGCAAGCGATGAACATTCGCATCACGAAGCTTTTCTTTTAAGAGTTGTATATCACCGTCGCTTGCCACCGAAACCAGTTCGGGCGCATAACGCACAATCTGTTTAGCGAGTTCATCGAGGCTTTTGCCTGCGGCAAGCGCGATGACTTGAAATTGCCCGGTGAGCGAATCAACCACCGAAAGTGTGCTTTGACCGATGGAACCTGTAGAGCCGAGAATGCTGAGTTTTCTCATAAAATTACCCGTGGCGGCGGCATTCTATCACGCCATTCGTGGCAATATCAAAGATTGCAGATTGCGGCTTTTTCGGCAAATTCCTTGTCTCTTCTTATGTGCTTGTTATAATCCCAATGTCTCAATCAGTAAATTAATCCCAAAGTTTGCGATGCCGAATGAATAAAATTATTGAAGCCGCTGCCATTGCCTTATCTTCGATTCTCGCTCATAAATTGCGAGCTTTTCTCACTCTGCTCGGCGTCATCATCGGAGTGTTTGTCGTCACCGCAGTGGCAACCGTCATCGAAGGCGCAAACGTTTACATCAAAGAAAAAATCGCCACCCTCGGTTCAGGAGTTTTTCGCATTCAAAAAGCCGCCATGAATTTCGGTGATTTCGATAAATTCATGGAAGCCATGCGTAAAAATCCCGACCTCAAAATGGATGACCTTTACGCGCTTCGTGAAAATGTAACACTTGCCGATAACATCGCCGCACAGGACGGCAGTTCGCAAATCGTCAAATATGGCAACAACGCCGTTGAAGGCGTCGGCATTCAAGGGGTCACGCCCAATGTGGTTTTTGTTACCAATGTTGAAGTCGTGCAGGGTCGTTATATCAGCGAAGCCGATGATGAATCGCGAAGATTTGTCGCTTATATCGGCGCAGAGGTCGCCACCAAACTTTTTCCAACCGAAGACCCGATAGGCAAAGAGATTAAAATCGGGCGCTATACCTATACGGTTATCGGCGTCGCCAAAGCCATCGGCACGGTGCTCGGTTTTTCTCAAGATAATTTCGTACACATTCCGATTGGCACCTATTTGAAAGTGTTTGGCAGCCGTCGTTCACTGACGTTTGTGATTCGCGGGCACGATAATGTGCCGTCTTCGGATGTCCAGGATCAGGTGCGCGTCATTTTGCGTTCGCGTCATAAACTGGATTTCCATCAACCGGATGATTTTTCGGTGGTCACCGATGAAACTACCGAACAAATGTTCGGCTCGATTACCAAAACCGTAGCCTCCGTGGCTTTTCCTGTAGTCGGCATTTCGCTGGTCATTGGCGGCATCGTGATTATGAACATCATGCTGGCGACGGTTACGGAACGCACCAAAGAGATCGGCATACGCAAATCGCTCGGCGCGACGCGACGCGACATCCTGGTGCAATTTTTAGTTGAATCTTCGATGTTGTCATTGTTGGGCGGCATTGTCGGATTGTTGATGGCAATTACGGTAATGACCATACTCGGAAAATTTTTGCCGGTTCCGGTCGCCATTCCCTTCTGGGCACCATTTATCGCTATCATTGTTTCTACGCTCACGGGTCTGTTTTTCGGAATTTATCCGGCGAACCGCGCCGCCAAACTCGACCCGATTACGGCGCTGCGGGCAGATTAGGACTGAGTTCTGAGGATTGAGGACTGAGTTTTCCTGAAACGATGAAGGATGAACGATGAAGGATAAACAAGAAGCATCAAAATTAAAAACCGTAGTTCATCGTCCTGCCTTCAGACTTCATCCTTTTTGCAACTCAGTCCTCAGTCCTCAGTCCTCATTACTTTAAATATGTATATTCAGGAAGTAGGCGAAAATATTTTAATGGCGTTCGACACCTTGCGGACGCACAAAATTCGTTCGGCGCTCACCATGCTTGGAGTGATTGGCGGCGTCATGACGGTCATCGCGATTTCATCTTTTTTAACCGGCTTGCGCCAGTTCGTGATTGATCAGACCGAACGCTTTGGTCCCGATTTAATTTTCGTATCGAAAATGAATTCGATTGGCATGCGCGGCAGACCGTCGCAGGAAGAGCGTATGCGCAAAGACATCACCTTTGAAGACGCGCAGGCGGTTGCCGAATTACCAAGTGTTGAAGGCGCGACCCCGCAAATCGTTGTCGGTTCTTTTGCGCCATTCGGGGTGTCACCGGTTGTCAAATACAAAGGCGTTGAAGCCAATCGTCCACTCATCCTCGGCGTGTGGAGCAATTATGACCGCTTGCGCAATGTCTATATCCAATCGGGCAGATTTTTCACCGTTTCCGAAGAACAACATCGCGCGCAGGTAGCGGTCATCGGCGCAAGCGTCGCGGAAACCCTTTACGGCGGAATCGACCCGGTTGGCAAAGAGATTGAAGTCGAAGGCGAAATTTTTTCGATTATAGGCGTGATGGATAAAGCGCCCGGCGGACTGTTTGGCGGCGATGCTGTCGAAGACCGCGAATTGCTCATTCCGTTTTCCACCGTCAAATCCAAACATCCCGAAATCGAGGAAATCACCATCACGGTTAAATCCAAACCGAAACAGTTCGGCAGGATGACCGATGAAGTAACCGAGTTGATGCGCCGTCGTCGCGGCGTTCCGGCAGATAAACCGAATAATTTCGGACTCACCACCCCCGAAGGCATTTTCGATATTTTGAATCAAATCGCTTATGGCGCGAGCGTGATTGTCGTGCCGCTATCGGCTGCGGGGTTGCTGGTCGGGGGCATTGGAGTAATGAACATTATGCTGGTCAGCGTCACCGAGCGCACCAAAGAGATTGGCATACGGCGTGCTATCGGCGCGAAAAAAGGCGATATTATCTGGCAATTTTTAACCGAAGCGATCACGCTAACGGGAACCGGCGGGTTGATTGGCATTTTTGTCGGTTGGCTGGTGAGTTTGATTTTGCGAATGCTTGCGCCGACCTTGCCTTCGGTGATTCCGCTGTGGGCAATCATCACAGGTTTCGTGGTGTCCTGTTCGGTCGGGTTAGTATTCGGCATCTGGCCGGCAATGAAAGCCGCGCGCCTCGACCCGATTGAAGCGTTAAGGTATGAGTGAAGTGTTGAAAATTTTTAATTGAAAATCGTTCTACAGAAGTGGTTAAAATCATTGCCAGATTTCAACCACTTCTGTAGAGTTTTTCGTTAAGAGACTACCCACGCAAAGCAGCCAATCCCATTCGACCAATTACATAAATCGCCCAGAAAGCGATAACAATCATCGCCGTCTTTCCGGGTTTGATTTTCTTTGAACCGGCGATTGCTGCAAGCCCGATTGACAGCACGGCAATTGTCCAGAAAGAGATGATATCCATCGAACCGGCGAGGGCTTTGATTGCAGGCGAGGTTCCGGCATCGAGAAACACCGCCAGGTTTGTCGGCACCCCTGCGGTCGGGTCTTGAACATCCATCGCCCGCAATGCCTCTTCATCCTTCATAAACAACACGCCCCAGTAAATTGCATTGCCGACGATGCCAAGTCCTGCAAATGTCCACAGCACCACCGAGTAGATTTTTTTGAAGGTGGCTTTGGCTTGAATCATCATCATGCCTAATGCAAAGAGTCCGGCAATGATGAGATAGATAATCGGCACAAAAGCCGCGCCAATAAAGGGCATAAATTTGTTAATCGTTCTAGCAAGGGTCATCTGTTGCGCCATCTGCTCTTCGGTCAAGGTCACGTTTTGCCGCTCAAGTTGTTTTTTAATTTGCGCCCGCATGATGTCATCCATAAAGGGGCCAAGCTTCCAGTTCGTGAGGCCAATCGTAACGATGACCAGCGCCATCACGATAATCATCGGCGCAATAATTGTCGGCTTGCGGTTGACGTCTGTGAAGGTTTCCGTAGGTGAAAGCAGCACCCCGATGAGACGCTGAAACCAGTTCATCTGTGCAGGCTCTTCGGGCTGTACTTCTGGTTGCGGCGCAACTGGCGCACTGTAAGTTGGTACAGCTTCAATTTGATTTTCCGGTTGTTCCATAATCTCCTCCTAAATACCATCAGTAGCCCGACCATAAGGGAGGGCCAGGTGAAGTAACAAGTAAAGTAATGTGGCTTACGTTTTTTCAAACGCCCGCGCTGATGCCAGGGCTACTGACTTTGCGCGCAAAAGTGCGGGCAATCTATAACAGAAACGACCATTTTGCAAAATCCGCAATTCGCAATCAATGTGGCGCAACCACCTGACAGGCGACGAAATGATCTGGACTGACTTCGATTAACTGTTGTTCAACCTCTTCACAACGCGGTTCGACAAGCGCACAACGGGTGCGAAACCGGCAACCCGATGGCGGATTAATCGGCGTAGGGATTTCACCGGTAAGCGGCAAGCGTTGGCGTTTCACATCGGGGTCGGGTTGCGGAATCGCCGAAAGCAACGCCCGCGTGTACGGATGCAGCGGGTTTTTAAAAATCTCTTCGCTTGATGCGACTTCAACCAGTTTGCCGAGATACATAATGCCGACGCGCGTCGAAATATGTTCAACCACCGAAAGCCCATGCGAGATGAACAAATAGGTCAAATGCAGTTGCTCCTGCAAATCCTGTAACAGGTTGACGACCTGTGCCTGCACGGAAACATCAAGCGCCGAAACCGGCTCGTCACAGACAATAAATTTCGGCTTTAACGCCAGTGCCCGCGCAATGCCGATGCGTTGACGTTGCCCGCCGGAAAACTCATGCGGGTAACGTTCGGCGTGCGACGGGTCAAGCCCGACGAGTTTCAACAACTCTTCGACGCGGTCGCGTTGTTCCGCTTTGCTGCCGACTTTATGAATCACTAACGGTTCAGCGATGATGTTGCCGACACGCATTCGCGGATTGAGTGACGAATAGGGGTCTTGAAAAATGATTTGCATATCGCGCCGCAGTTGACGCAAAGGTTCTTTGCCGACTGACAAAAAATCTTTGCCCTCATACTCGACCTCGCCGCTCGTCGGTTCAATGAGTCTCAGAATACAACGCCCGGTAGTCGATTTGCCGCAACCCGATTCGCCCACCAGTCCAAAAGTTTCGCCTTTGCGAATCGTGAAGCTCACATCATCAACGGCTTTGACGACCTCTGCGCCTTTGCCGAAAAGCCCGGCGCCAACCGGGAAATATTTGGTTAAATTTTTTACTTCGATGAGTGTATCGTTTGTCATTATTTATTGGGCGTTTCGCAAGCTTTCAGGGGTTCGATAATTTTCTTCAAGGTTGCGCGTCGTCGCTTCGGTGATGCTTGAAGATTCACTTATCTGCGCGGTGTCATTCATCTGTAACCCAGGTTTTTCCTCAATCATTTTATTTTTCAGGCGCGCTTCCAGTTGGCGTTCTCGCTTCTTTAGTCTTTCAAGATGAATTTTAATTCGTCTCTCTTTGAATTTACGAAAAAAACCACTACTGATGAGATTGTAGAGTCCGATACTTCCCAAAAGCAGAGCGATGGACAGCCCGATAAACCATCCGGCAAACACATCTTCATCGGTAATTTTCGGGAGCGTCAATGCGCCAAACATCAAATAATAGAAAAGCAGAATCATCACCGTGCCAATCAACATACCGATTCCCCTGACCTCTTTCTTCTCGCGTTGAAATCGCACATCGCTGGTCTCAATTAAATCGCTGACACCATCAAGCGACAGCCCGCACTTGGAACAAAAGCGCATCGCTTCGGAAGCCTGTTCGTGACCGCATTTTGGACAATACATAAGATCCTTTATCCTGCACGTTGTTTGATGATTTGGGTTTTGGCATCTTCGTTGCCTATCACTTCATAACGAAGACAGCGCGACCGGCGTTCCCGATTAATCTCTATCAATGGAATTTCGCCTTTCGTGCACTCGGCAATTTTATAAGCGCAACGCGGCGCAAACGCACACCCATCGGGCAAAGCCAATAAATTCGGCACTGTGCCTTCAATGGTATCCAGGCGTCGCTGCCTCAGCCCTGCGTCTGAAAGTTTGGGCACAGAGCGCAACAAGCCTTCGGTATAAGGATGACGCGGCGCATGAAAAATATCGCGGACACCGGCTTCTTCAACGATGCGCCCGGCATACATCACCGCGACTCTATCGGCGGTCTCTGCGACCACGCCCAAATCATGGGTGATGAGCAGCATCGACAAATCAAAATCATTTTTCAGCCCGCGCAACAAATCCAAAATTTCCGCTTGAATCGTGACATCAAGCGCCGTGGTCGGTTCATCGGCAATCAACAGTTCGGGATTGCACGACAAAGCCATGGCAATCATCACGCGCTGACGCATACCGCCAGACAGTTGATGCGGGTAATCACTGGCGCGGCGCGCCGCATCGGGAATTCTGACGCGCTCCATCATCTCGATAGCTTTTGCCCACGCGGCTCGTTTATCGAGTTTTTCATGCAGACGAATGGCTTCGGCAATCTGGTCGCCGACGGTGTAAACGGGATTAAGCGAAGTCATCGGGTCTTGAAAAATCATGGCGATTTCCGCACCGCGAATCCTGCGCATGTCATCAAGGCCTGTCCGCACCAGGTCTTTTCCATTAAATAAAATTTCACCGACAACGATCTCGCCGGGCGGTTGCACGAGTCGCATCACCGAAAGGCTGGTAACTGATTTGCCGCTGCCGGATTCACCAACCAACGCCAAGGTCGTCCCGCGTTCGATAGCAAAATTCACATCATTCACCGCTTTTACGACACCTGCGCGGGTAAAAAAATGGGTACTGAGATTTTTTACTTCGAGAATGTTATCCATTGCTCAAACACCAAATAAGTTCAGCGCGCTATATTGCGGCTTTTGAGATTGAACAGGTTTTGCCAAAGTGGAAGAATAATTCAGAACCAGTGCTTCAATCATCGGGTTGCGATTCCTCTCGCTTGCGCCGACGTAGTAAAAATGCTCTCTGGTAATAAAAGAGAAATCTTTCCAGGCAGTATGTATTGCAGGGTTTTCTCTATATTGATTGCTGTGCCAGGTTGAAAGCAGAAATTTAGCGCGAGTAGATTTCAACAATTTACTTAAATCCATTTCATCTTGTTCAGACCAATTATTGTAATAGTCTGTGTGGCGTCCGGCATAAGGTGGGTCACAGTAAATCAAATCGCTTTCGCTCGCTTCTTTTATACAATCCTTGAAATCACACAAGCGGAATTCCCAATCATAGTATTGAAGCGCGCTTTGAACATACTTAATCTGATTAACGATCTTGGTGATGTACGATTTGGCAAAGCGATTCGGCTTATGACCAAACGGCACATTGAATTTTCCCTGACGATTGAAACGAATTACCCCGTTAAAGCAGGCACGGTTCAGAAAAAGAAAATCCAAGGGATGCTGCGTTTTGTTAAAGCGGTCTCGAATCGAGTAGTAATGCGCCTCACCGATTTGCGATAACTTTGCGCCTTCATCTTCGAGAAACTCTCCTGCAAGGGTCGGGGTAAGGCGATTCGTTTTAATCGCATTATAAAAACCAATCAGATGAACATTTCGGTCACAAAACAGAGCGCGTTGCGGTCTCAAATTAAATCCGACCACTCCAGACCCCATAAACGGCTCTATCCATCGTTCATAATCAACACCCTGAGTAGCCGCAATAATCCAGCTTACGAGTTTGGTTTTTATGCCCTGACATTTGATTGGCGGCACATATATTTTAGGCATTTCGGTTTTTGCTCACCTTCGTTTTCCTGGTTCTGGTCACAATCAGTTTCACCTCACCGCCACGAAATTGTGCGAATTCCGCGAGGGTTTTGATTTTCTTTTCTTTGCCAGTTTCATCAATAGTAGTGATTTTCCCATAATTCATCCAGTAATCATCAAACCATTGCTCGCCCAGTTGGCTGAACATTCCATTGCCTGTCAGGAGGTCTTCAATACTGGAAATGCTTCCGATATTTGCGGTGTTGCCGCTGCCTCTCTGGTCGCTGGCAATCTTCCACTTTTCGTTGGCAAAAAATTGTATATCTTTGATGACCGAGGTTATCGAGCGCAGTTGATTAAGTCCGGCGACTTGGGTTTCACTGAGTTGTTCCGGCGCAGTTCTTGTATAAATTGCGCCGAGTACGAAATGACCGGAATACTCTTTGTAGGGAAATTGAATATTTTTCCGACTCGAACGATTGATGAAATACTCCCCATGTGAACCGAGTGTAAATCCGTTGCAATGATTTGGGTAATCACTCAAGCGATAAGTTGTTTTGAAATCCAAAGCATACTTGATTGATTCATCAGCCGCATAAACAAACGATATATCAGGGTAATAATTCTGATGGTCTGGTAAAACTATTTTAAAACCCTGACCTTGAGCAAACTCCAACAATTTTGGAAGCAGGTGAATTTCGAGAATCTTAGAAACGATCTTTGTATCTGCTGAAATCGTATAGATGTTTTTGAAAACATCTATAAATCCCTTGACCGTCCATTGATTATCCTTAGTTGAAACGTACTCATCCAACCCTTTAACAAATGCTCTTAACTCCTGTAGGAAAATCTCTTTTTTCATGAGGGTTTCAAGAGTATGAAAATTCCACACCCTTTCACTGTATCTTGTTTCTCTCCTCTGCCTTCAATTGCCGCGCAAATAAGCGCGCATTCGACGACAAAGCTCATATCACTGACTGCTTTCACTTCGCCTGCACGCGTGAAAAAAAATGGGTACTGAGATTTTTTACTTCGAGAATGTTATCCATAAAAAACAGTCTGGAGTCTGGAGTCTGGAGTCCGGTGTCGGATGCATACAAATCATTTTGCAGACTACTTTGCTTTTGCCCCTTCTCCCTTTCTCCCTTTCTCCCCTTCTGCCTTCAACTGTCGCGCAACTCGCTCAACATCGGCGAGCAAGCGAACCGTGTTTTCGCCTAAAATTTTTCTAATGTCCGATTCGCTGTAACCTTTTTTAAGCAAGGCTTCGGTAATCTTTGGCAGTTGCGCGCAATCTTCCATGCCGACGGGCATCGAACCGCCATCGAAATCCGAACCGAGACCGACATGACTTGCGCCAACCAGTTTCACCGCGTGGTCGATATGTTCGACGATGACTTCCCAACTGACTTTCGGCGGCGTGCCCAAACGTTTGGTCGCTTCTTCGCGGCGTTTCAACATCGATTCTCGGTCACTGCCGGGAATGTCTTTTTCCAACTCGCGCATCATCGCCGCGCGTTTTTTGTTGTATTCGGCAAGCTCGCTACCGATGAACCCATCGAGATAATTGATTTGAATGACGCCGCCTTTTGCCGCCAGCGCTTTGATCATCTCGTCGGTCATATTGCGCGGATGGTCAGACAAAGCGCGGCACGACGAATGCGAAGCAATCATCGGCGCGCGACTCACCGCTAACGCATCATAAAAGGTCTTATCGGAAACGTGTGAAATATCGACCATCACGCCCAATTGATTTAATTCGCGCACCACATCTTTGCCAAAATCCGTCAGTCCGTTATGTTTCGGCGTGTCGCCCGACGAATCTGCCCAATCGGTATTGACCGAATGCGTGAGCGTTAAATAACGCACACCGAGCGCCGCATACATTCTGAGAATTGCCAGGCTGTTATTAATCATATGCCCGCCTTCCATTCCCATCAGCGCAGCGATTTTGCCTTCACGATGAGCGCGGCGCACATCTGTTGCAGTGGCGCAGAGCATTACTTTATCGGGCATATCAGCAGCCAGTTTATGAACCGCCGCGATGCGTTCAATCGCATCATTCACCGCTTTGGGTCCGGTGACGGTGCCGGACATATAGATTGAAAAAAACAAACCATTCAACCCGCCGCGTTGCATGCGTGGTAAATCGACCGCGCCGTCTTTGTGCTCTTCGGCAAAGTTCCAATCTTTGCGTTGCAGTTTCGGCGTCACGTCAATATGGGTATCTAAAACGATAGAAGAGAAATGAAGCTTTTTAGCTTTTTCGGAAAGCGCTCCATTTTGTTGCGCAGTCAGTGGCGCGGTGTTTAACGATAACCAAACGATAACAATTAAAACGGCAGACAGACGTTTCATAACAGCCTCCGGGCAAATTTTTTTCAACCTTCCACTGAATGATTTTGGATTTTCTCAGGCAGCAGTCTTTCTAAAGGTCAGCAAAGCCTTTGTCAAGCACAGCGAAGTTGGAATGAGAATCGGGGTGGGAATAGATGATGTTTTTGTAACGGCGTTTATTTTGCTGTGCCCGGATGCCGAATCGATTTTTCGATTCTATAATGGCAATATGGTCGTCGAGCAAATTGAAACGCATTATTCGTTCGGTTCGGGAGCGTTGGTTCCCAAACGCAACGTGAGCGTTTATCTGCCGCCGGATTACCATCTTAAAGCTGAAGCCCGATTTCCGGTTTTGTATTTGCAGGACGGGCAAAATCTTTTTAACCCGCAAACCGCTTATTCAGGCGTCGCGTGGCAGGTTGATGAAACCGCGCAGCAATTGATTCTGGAAAAGAAAATCCCGTCGTTGATTATCGTCGGCATCGATAACACAGGCGAACAGCGCATTGATGAATACACGCCGGTTCATTCGCGCGGGCGCGGTGGCAATGCCGACTTTTACGGAAAAATGTTTATCGAAGAATTGAAACCCTTCATCGACCATACCTATCGCACCTTGCCTGAGCGCGAATACACGGGGCTGGGCGGTTCGTCGCTCGGTGGTTTGTTGTCACTTTATCTCGGCATCAAAAGACACGATGTGTTCAGCCGGTTGGCGGTGATGTCGCCTTCGGTGTGGTGGGCGAATGGATTTCTGTTGCAGGAAATCGCCGCGCTTCCGAATCGCTTGCCGCTGAGAATCTGGCTCGACATCGGCAGGCGCGAAGGTCGCCACCATAAAACTCAGGCGCGCTTGTTACACGACCTCTTGCTCAGAAAAGGCTGGCGTAAACATCGCAACGCGCGACTGGCGGATTTTCGTTATCTGGAAGTGCCCAAAGCCCAGCACGATGAATCTGCCTGGGGCGCAAGATTTCACAAAGTCTTGAGATTTCTTTATCCGCTGATTCGATAATTCATAAGCGAGTATGTTGAGCAATTTCCACAAACCGGGAAAGGTTGGCAAAGGTTAGAGCAATTTGCAAATGAGTTTACTCAGCCGCTTCCTCAACTTGAGTAAATAGCAAACTGCTATAGTGATTGAAAATTGCTTTAAACCGCAAAGGACATAGAGGCTTTGCAGAGGGCGCAGATTGATTTAAATCTTCTCTGCGAAGCCTCTATGTCCTTTGCGGTTTCTGTTCTTGAGTCAAATTTATTTGGCAGAAAATTTCATCACGGTTGTCGTGCGGTAAAGCCCCCCCGGTCGTAAAACGGTCGAAGGGAATTTCGCTTGATTGGGTGAATCGGGAAAATGCTGGGTCTCTAAACAAAATCCGTAACGATGCTGATAGACTTTGCCGCCTTTGCCCGTAAGCGTCCCATCAAGATAATTGCCCGTATAAAATTGAATGCCCGGCTCGGTTGTCCAAATTTCCAACACGCGACCGCTGGTTGGTTCCTGCACGATTGCCGCCTGACGAAGCACGCCCATTTTGCCATTTAACACAAAGTTGTGGTCATAGCCTTTGCCGAATTTAATTTGTTCGTCGTTTTGATTGATGCGCGCGCCGATAGCTTGCGGTTTCGTAAAATCAAAAGGCGTTCCTTTCACGCTTTGCAAAACGCCCGTCGGAATTGCGGTTTCATCGGTCGGCGTAAAGCGGTTGGCGTTAATCTGCAACTGGTGATTTAGAATGTCGCCGTTTCCCTGCCCCGCCAAATTGAAGTAGGCATGGTTGGTGAGGTTCACTACTGTCGCTTTGTCAGTGGTCGCCGTGTAATCAACCTTTAATTCATTCGCATTCGTCAACGTGTAAACTACTTTAACCGACAGATTGCCCGGATACCCCTGGTCGCCGTCTTTGCTGACATAGCTGAGTTCAAGGGCGCTGCCGTTTTTGGCTTTGACTTCTCTGGCGTTCCACACTCGTTTATCAAATCCTTCAACGCCGCCGTGCAGATGGTGTGCGCCGTTGTTGAGAGTCAGTTGGTAGGCTTTGCCGTCGAGTTTGAAATGGCCTTTGGCAATGCGGTTGGCGTAACGCCCGGCGATGCAACCGAAATAAGGGTGCCCTTTCAAATAGCCATCCAGCGAATCAAAGCCGAGCACAATATCATCCATTTTGCCGTTGCGGTCAGGCGCTTTCAGGGCAACGACGATGCCGCCGTAATTGGTGATTTTTACCTCCATGCCACTAGTATTGGTCAAGGTATAAATTTCGACTGGCTCTCCCGAATTGGTTTTTCCGAAGTTTTCTTTCTTCACCGCTGCTTGCCTCCCGCTACTAAAACCATAAAGCAACCAGATGGAAATGCCCAATACCCATGCTGCATTCAATTTTTTCAGATTCATGATTTCGTCTCCTGTTCGGCAACTGCCTTTGCCGGTTCGCTCACCGAAACAATTTGTTGTCGCGATTTTCTTGCCGTAATAAACTGGTCAGCCAGCACCCCAAGTAGTATCACCGCGCCCATCACCGCGAAATTCAATGAACTGGGAATGCCGAGTAAATTCACCAGATTTTGCAAGACCTGCAAGAGCGCCGTGCCAATCAACACGCCAACCACTGAGCCTTCGCCGCCGCGCAGACTGCACCCGCCAAGCACCGCCGCGGCAATCCCATACAGTTCATAAAAATTCCCGTGCGAAGCCGGTGAAACCGAGTTGGTATAAAACGCAAAGATGATTCCCGAAATCGCCGTGAGCATTCCCGCGCTCATATACGCCAGCGTAACAATCGTGCGCGTATTGATGCCCGAATAACGCGCCGCTTCTTCGTTGCGCCCCGTGGCAAATAGATAACGCCCGTAAACCGAGCGATGCAAAAACACCCAGACGATGACGCTGATAATGATTAATAGTACAAAGGGCATCGGCACCCCGAACAGATTGCCGTTGGCGAGATAGCGCAAAGTGTCAAAGCCTTCGGCATTGCCAAAGCCTTTGGTTTCGTCGTTGGTCACAAACCTCGCAAGTCCGCGATAAAACAACAACCCGCACAGAGTCACGATGAACGGTTGAATTTTTACACGCGTCACCAACAGTCCATGCAATAAACCGAGCAGCATGGTAAGCGCAATGCACGCCAAGATCGCAAGCGACGAAGCCCAGTGCCATTCGAGCAGCATCATCGAAAGCAACACGCCAAGCAGCGCCATCATTGAACCGACTGACAGTTCGATGCCGCTGGTGATAATCACCAGCGCAAGACCGAGGCTGAAAATACCGAATGCGCCGATCAAGCGCCCCATATTTTGCAAGTTGGTGGGATTCAAAAATCGCGGATTGATTGCCGAAACCACAATGCAGAGCAGTAGCAATAAAATAAAAATGCCTAATTCTTTTTTCATGATTTTTCGATGAATGCGCAAACGTCTTGATGAACGCCGAGTTGAATTACAAAAGCTGCGCCTGAACCTTTATCTTTTCATTTTCCTGTTCTTAAAAATTTCTCAACCATCCCCCGCTTATTTTGAAATGAAGCGCGGTCTGTGACCGCATCTATCTTTTTTGGCGCATCGCAGTCTGTGACCGCTCTCTCAACTTTCGGATGAAGCGCGGTCAAAGATTGCTTTCTCAACTTCTACTTTCAATTTTTGCCTTTTGCCTTTTGCCTTTTGCCTTTTTACTTACCTTTCCCCGCCGGTTGCCAGATGCATCACCGCCTCTTCACTAAATTCGTGGCGTTCGAGAATGCCTGCAACACTGCCTTCGTGCATCACCGCGATGCGGTCACTGATGCCTAAGACTTCTTCCATTTCACTGCTGATGACGATAATTGCCACGCCTTTGGCGGCGAGGTTGCGAATCAAGGCGTAAATTTCTGCTTTCGCGCCAACATCGATGCCGCGTGTCGGTTCATCGAAAATCAATACCTTGGGTTCAAGCGACAGCCATTTCGCCAACACCACCTTTTGTTGATTGCCGCCACTGAGAGTTGCGACCTGAACTTCACTGGTTGGCGCTTTGATATTCATCGCCTGGGTCATCTCTTGCGCCACCCGCGTCTCTTTTGCGGAATCGATCCACCCGCTACGCGAATATTTTTTAAGCGCCGGAAGCGAAATATTTTCGCGAATGTTGAATTCAACAATCACCCCTGATTGCCGCCGGTCTTCGGGCGCCAGCAACACGCCTTCGCGAATCGCATCCTGTGGCGTATGGATGGCGAGTTTTTTGCCGCCAAGCGAAATCTCACCGCCAAGTTTTTCATCAACTCCGAATATCGCGCGGGCAATTTCCGAACGCCCCGCGCCGACGAGTCCCGCAAGCCCAATCAGCTCGCCGCGCCTCACGGTGAATGAAACCGCCGTGTGCGGATATTTCAAGGTTCTGAGTTCGCTCACCGCAAAACTGTTGCTTTGCGCCGCATCGGCATTTGTCGAATGGGTAAACATATCCCGCAAATCGCGCCCGACCATCATCCGCACCATCACCTCGCGGGAAATCTCCGCGCGTTTGAGCACGCCCACATTGTGACCATCGCGCAGTGCCACCACTCTATCGGCAATCAATTGCGCCTCTTCGAGTCGATGCGTGATGTAGATGATGCTCACGCCCTGTTTTTTCAACTCGCGAATAATGTCGAGCAAGCGGTTGGTTTCACTGAGCGTCAAACTCGATGTCGGCTCATCCATAATTAAAATGCGCGCCCCGGCAGATAAAGCGCGGGCAATTTCAACCAATTGTTTTTGCGCGATGGAAAGCGTGGCGAGCATCGCGCGACTGGAAATATCCAAGCCGACTTTTTTGAGTTGTTGGTCAGCCGCTCCGTAAATGCGTTTGCGGTCGATGAGTTTGAGCCAGCCGCCGGTTGTCGGTTCGCGACGCAAAAAAATGTTTGCGGCAACGTCGAGGTTATCGAGAACGCGCAATTCCTGATGAATGAATTCGATGCCAAGCATTGAAGCCTGGCGCGGCGAACGGATGTTTACCACTTCACCATCCAGACGAATTTCTCCGGCATCGCTCGATTCAACGCCGCCGAGAATTTTCATGAGCGTCGATTTGCCCGCGCCGTTTTCGCCGATGAGCGCGACCACTTCGCCCGCATAAATTTCAAAGGCGACATCAGCAAGCGCAATTACACCGGGAAAACGTTTGCTGATGCCGCGCATTTGCAAAACAGGAATTTGATGGGTTTCTTCGTGCATGAATGGCGTGTGAATTAAGCGCGCCCCCTTAGTTTATTGATTTTGCTGATGAATTCTTCAACCCCTTCTTTTTTAATCGTCAGCGTCGGCACGAAAATCTGTTTTTCGGCAGGAATCACCGATTTATCACCGGCAAGCGCCTTGGACATGATTTCGATGGATTTGTAACCGAATTCAAAGGGTTGTTGAACCACCGTCGCATAAATCGCGCCTTCTTTGATGCCCTGCAAGGTTTCATCCTCTTCATCAAAGCAGATGATTTTCACTTTGCCGATTTTACCCGCATCACGCACCGCGCCTAAAATCGCCGGCCCGTTGTATGACCAGAGACCGACGAGCGCCGCCACATCCGAATATTTCACCAGCGCATCCGCAGCGTTCGATTTAGCGCGCACGCGGTCTGTGTTGTCTGTGCGGACATCAAGAATATTGATTTTGGTTCCGTAGATGGCTTCTTTAATGCCTTTCAAGCGTTGCTGCGCGTTGGCGGCATCGAGGGTGCCGACGAAAACCATAATGTTGCCGCCCTGTGGCAAAGCCTCTTTGATGAGTTCGCCCGCCTGACGACCGGCAGCGACATTATCAGTGCCGACATAACAGGCGCGTTTGCTGTTGACCGCGTCGCTGTCCTGGGTGATGACCAGCGATTGCGCCGCTGCGCGGTTGAGCATCTGTGATTGATTGTCCGGGTCTACAGGGCTGATGGCGATGCCTTCGACACCTTTGGCAAGCAAATCATCAACGATGCGTTGCTGTTCGGCTGCCGTGTTGTCCGGGTTGATTTTGAATTCGACTTCGACATTGGGAAATTCGGCGGCGGCTTTCTCTGTGCCTTTACGGGCTATCGTCCAGAAATCCGAAGCGTTGTTGGTAACAAATGCGACTTTGTATTTTTTCGTCGGGCTTGATGTATTGCCGTTGTTTGCCGAGTTGCAAGCTGCCAAAAAAATCAACGAAGCTATCAACCAACCGATACCGATTCGATAGTTCAAAGAAATGCGTTTTGCCATTTTGTTCACCTCTCGTCCTCCTTTTAATTTGATGATTATCTACCCCCAAACGCCTTTTTTGGCGCTTGCAAAAATCGCTTCGATGACTCTCATATTGTTTACTGCATCAATTAGCGGTGTCGGTACTGCTGTATTGTTCAAGACTGATTGGGAAAACCGGTCGCCTTGAATCGTGTATTGATCACAAACCTCAAAAATGATTTCGCGGATTTCATCGCCGACCTGATGCCACAACTTGCAGGGCTTATCGGGCGGCGCGTTAAACGGAATTTCGATTTCGATGCGCCCCACGCTGCCGAATATATTGACGCGCTGATAAGCGACCATCTGCGTCGAACAGATAAACGTTGACGTGCCGCGTCCGAAATCCAGAATTCCCGAAACCAGGCGGTCAGTCTGAAATTGCGGGTCGTATTCGACAATACCGAAAACCCGCTGCGGCTCGGCGTCAAATAACCATCTTGATAGTGAAATCGCATAACAGCCGATGTCCATCAATGCGCCGCCGCCAATCTCTGCCTGATTGCGAATGTTTTGCGGGTCGCGATTGAAATAGGAAAATGCCGATTGAATGGTGATGAGTTCGCCAATCGCTCCTTCATCAACCAGACGTTTAGCCATCTGCCATTGCGGGTGATAGCGATACATGAACGCTTCCATGATTTTCAGATTCGGAAACCGTTTTGCCGCTTCAAACAACCGCTCGCCTTCGGCGGATGACAAACCAATGGGCTTTTCACAGAGCACATGCTTTCCGGCTTCGAGAGCGCGAAGCGACCAACTGACATGCAGGTGATTGGGCAGAGGGTTATAAATGGCGTCTATTTCTTTATCGGCTAAAAGGGCTTCGTATGAGCCATAGGCTTTGGCGATGCCGAGTTGTTCGGCAACCGCCTGCGCTTTTTGCAAATCGCGTGAAGCAATTGCCGCGATTTCCGCGTACTGGCACTGCTGCATTGCCGGAATGACTTTTTCGACGGCAATTTTAGCTGTGCTGAATACCCCCCATTTAAGCTTTTTCATTGACTGATTCCCCAATCAAAATAACCACCTGCCGTGTCAGCACCGCCTGCTCACGCGAACCGCACTGGCAATGTGCGTAGCCTCACGCAAACATTTTAAGAATCGGGTCGCCGCCGAAATTGGTGATGCGTTGGTCGCGCCCGCCGTAATAGTAAGTCAGATTGCGGTGATCCAATCCAAGCGCGTGTAGTATGGTCGCGTGCAAATCGTGAACCGAGTAAGGCTCTTCGACGGCTTTGTAACCGAACTCATCGGTTGCGCCAATGACCTGTCCGCCTTTGATGCCGCCACCCGCAAGCCACATGGAAAAGCCATGCGGATTGTGGTCGCGCCCGATAGCAGATTGCGAAATCGGCATGCGTCCGAATTCGCCACCCCAGACAATCAAAGTGTCGTTGAGCAGTCCGCGCGATTTTAAATCCTTGATAAGTCCGGCAATCGGCTTATCGGTTTCAGCGCAGTGCAACCGATGGTTTTCATCCAGTCCATAATGCGCGTCCCAGGATTCCTGTTGATGACCGCCACCGCTATAAAGTTGAATGAACCGCACACCGCGTTCGACAAGCCTGCGCGCTACGAGACATTGACGCCCGAAATAATCGGTCGGCTTTTCACCGACACCATAAAGTTTTTTCGTCGCTTCAGATTCTTTGGCAATATCAACCGCTTCGGGCGCGTGCGTCTGCATTTGATAAGCCAACTCATATGATGCGATGCGCGCATCGAGGTCGGAATTGCCCGCGTGACGTTCCTGGTGTTCCTGATTGAGTTGTTGAATGAAATCCAGTTCATTGCGTTGCAGGTGCGGGTCAACCCATTTCGGCGGATTCAAATCAACAATCGGCACATTGCCCGAACGAAATGCCGTGCCTTGGAAAGCCGCAGGCATAAAACCCGAAGACCAGTTCGGCGCACCGCCAATCGGACCGCCGCGCCAGTCATACATCACAATGTATGCCGGCAGGTTTTCGTTGACACTGCCCAATCCATACGTCAGCCAGGAACCTAACGAAGGATTGCCCGGTCGCATATTGCCGCTGTTCATCATAAAGATAGCCGGCGAATGATTGTTGCTCGTCGTATACAGCGAACGAATCAAACAGAGGTCATCAACCATTGCGGCAGTATGCGGAAAGAGTTCAGAAACTTCGATTCCGGCTTGCCCATATTTTTTAAATGAATAAGGAGAAGCCATGAGATTGCCGGGGTTGCCGAAAAAGACTTCGATTTTGCCTTTGTCGGTCATCGGTTTGCCGTGATGCCTGGTGAGGTCGGGTTTCGGGTCAAAAGTATCAACGTGACTGGGTCCGCCGTAACAGAAAATAAAGATGACCGATTTGGCTTTCGGCGTAAAATGCGTGGGCTTAGGCGCAAGCGGACTGGTGCGCGTTTTTTGATTCGGCTCGGCTGCCAGTGCGCCGTCTTTATCGAGAAGACTCAACAAGGCGAGACCCGAAAATCCCGCTCCGGCGCGAAAAATCAATTCACGCCGGGTCATCGGTTTCGGAGTTAATATCGGCAATGCTTTTTTCATGACTTTTCCTAAACGGTTTCAAACCAACTACGGAACATACAGAATAAAAACGGAAAATTTTTAACGAAAGCCTTCAATATTCACGATGCGAATTTGTTCAAGTAATGGAAAATGTCCAAAATTAAAAAGCAATCCCAACTGCAATCCCGTGGCTTTAAGGTAATTTATCACTTGGGCTTTATGCTCTTGAGCCAGTTTTGAGACCGCTTTCAATTCGACAATAATTTTGTCATAACACATAAAATCGGGTTTGTATTTATGCTTGAGCGTCTAACCGTGATAGGTGAGCGTCAGAAGCTTTTGCGAATCAAATGGGATTCTACGCCGTTCCAATTCAAACTCCAGGCATTCCTGATAAACCGGCTCAAGAAATCCATTGCCCAGAGTTTTATAAACCTCCATACACGCCCCTTTAATCGCATAACTCTCGGCTTCATAAATCAACTCACCGCTCATTTCAGCCTCTTCTCAAATCATGGTAATTCCCCCGCTTAAAAAATTCCGTTTGTTCCGTATTCTCTTTCCGTGTGTTCCGTAGTCTGCGTTAATCCACATACAAAAATTCATTCAAATTAAAAATCGCATGGCAGAAATCGCGCAGGGCTGCGGCTTCCGGTTTTTCATCGCCGCGTTGCAGGTATCCGGCAGCCTGCTTTTGCATAAATGCCGTTGCCCACCGCAACTCTTTTCGGGTCGGCTGGCGATTCAAGCCCATCATAAAAGCGCGAACGATTTGGGCATTGATATTTTCACCGGCTTCGCGCTTGATGCGCTCAGCAAAAAATTCTGCCTGTTGCAAAACAAATTCGTTATTCATCAACGCCAGCGCTTGCGGCGAAACGGTTGAACTGGCGCGCACCGGTTGAGATACAGTGGTCACAGGACAATCGAAGACTTCAATCAATGGCAACAACACCGAACGTTTAACGAAAATATAGACACTGCGGCGAAAGGTCTCGTCGTTGTCTTTGGCATTCAAGGGCCAGCGCGGACGCGAGCCGGTATTCACCACATCAGGATTGATACGCGGATAAATGCCTGCGCCGCCCATCTTCGGATTGAGTTTGCCGCTTGCCGCCAGAATGCTGTCGCGCACCACTTCGGCTTCGATGCGACGCGGATTCTGTCGCCAGAGCAATCGATTTTCTGTATCGACTGCCGCAGCTTTGGCGTTATAACGGCTCGCCTGTCGATAAGTATTTGAGGTGAGAATCAAGCGATGCATGGCTTTCCAACTCCAGCCGCTTTTAATGAACTGTACAGCCAGATAATCGAGCAATTCCGGGTGACTCGGACGGTCGCCGGTCGCCCCGAAATCGCTGGGCGTTTTCACCAAGCCTTTGCCGAAATGGTATTGCCAGATGCGATTGATGGCGACACGCGGCGTCAACGGGTTATCGGCGCTGGCTATCCATTCGGCAAGTCGCAATCGCGCATTCTGCGGCGCAAGGTCTGCGCCTCCCGCTAACACGGTTGGGAATCCGGGCTGCACCGCTTCGCCTTTGTTGCGCCAGTCGCCACGTTTTAAAAGGTGCGCCGGTGCGGGATTTTTTCTGTCGGTTACGCCCATTACCGCTGGCAATGATTTCGGGCGCGCGCGATTGATTTTGTCTATCTCTTCCTGCAAGGCTTTGCGGGATTGCAACTGTTCGGCGCTCAGTAGCGCGTCAATTTCTTCGGGTTGCAGTTGGACATCTTTGGCAAAACGTTTGGCGGTCTCTTCGCGATATTGCTCGCGCGATTTATCGCCGAAACCATTGGTTGACTCGGCAAGCCGCACATGGAATTCAACTTTATCGGCAAGCAATTTATCGCGCACAGGCTTTTCGATAGCGATAATTTTTTCGCGATAGGGACGAACCTGCGCATCGATTTCCCGGTTGCGAATCTTATGCGCCTCTATTTCTGCTTGTGCGGCAAACGGTTTATCAGCTTTTTGAAAGGCAAAAAAGACTGCCTGCATGCGGTAATAATCTTTTTGCGGAATCGGGTCGTATTTGTGGTCGTGGCAACGCGCGCAACCCACCGTTAAACCGAGAAACACCGATGAAGTCGTGGTCACCATATCGTCGAGTTCATCCATGCGGGTCTCTTCATTGTCAGCGTTATCAACCGTCGGGCCGTTGCGACAAAACCCTGTGGGAATCAAGGCTTCGGTTGAATCAGGACTCAGTTGGTCGTTTGCCAATTGTTCGCGAATGAACTGGTCATAAGGTTTATCATCGTTAAAAGCTTGGATGACATAGTCGCGATAGCGCCAGGCGTTGGGACGGTCAACATCAAATTCATAGCCGCCGCTGTCTGCGTAACGCGCCAGGTCTAACCAATGTCGCCCCCAACGCTCGCCGTATTGCGGTGAGGCGAGTAATTTTTCAATCACTCGGCGATAAGCCGCATCGGTCGGGCTTTTTACGAATGCCTCGACTTCTTCCGGTGTCGGCGGCAATCCGATTAAATCGAGGTAGACGCGGCGAATCAATACGCGCGGTTCGGCTGGCAAAGATGGCGCAAGATGATGGTCTTCGAGTTTTTTGAGAATGAAGGCATCAATGGGACTGCGAACCCAGGCGCGATTTTTAACCGCCGGTGATTTGACCTGCGCCAGTTTTTGAAATGACCAGAACTGTTTATCTTTTTCGGTAATCGGTGCGCCTGGCGCGCGAACCGGCGTTGTCTCTATAGCCGCAGGCGCAGACTTTACATTGATGCCGCGAATCCACTCGGCAATGGTGGCAATGTCAGAGTCAGCGAGTTTATCCATTCCCAGAGGCATTGCCGGTTCCTGTTTATGAGTGATGAATTGATAGAGCAAACTTTTTTCCGGGTCGCCGGGAATGATGAGCGTGCCACGCGAACCGCCGCGTAAAATCGCGGCTTCCGAGCGCAGGTCTAACCTGCCTCGCTGAATTTTCGCGCCGTGACAGGCGAGGCAATTTTTCTCGAAAATCGGCAGCACCTTTTCCGTGAAAGCATCGCTTGCGGCTTCGCTTGGTTGCCAAACCAGCGACCAGAAAAAAGCGAAAAACAGAACAAGACAAGTTTTGTAGACACGTTTCATGAATACCGGGTCAACCATTTTCATCACCTTGTCGGGAACCGTTTTGAGGAAAAGTAGCGAGAAAAAGATATACGCGGCGAAACCACAAATCAACTGGTGAAGCGTTTTTTAGAAAAGCAATTGTGAATTAATGAGAGGAAATGCTGGGGGGGGGTGTACCGGTGTCCTCAATGGCATTTGGGTAAATCAAATTTCTCACCAAATTTATCAAGGACACCAACCGCACAAAGTTTGCGCAACTCACGCTCACTTGAAAGTGAAATGATTTGTGTTTGGGTTAAGGGTTACGCGCCGCGCGGGCTTTGTTCATAAATTCATCTACCGCATCGCTCCAGGGGCGTTTGAAAGTTGCGGGCCAATTCGTCTGGTCGGCATAGAGTTGATTCAAACCTTTAGCGACTTCCGCATTGCCGCCGGTGAAGCCTTTGACCAATTGGTTCCAGCGATCAACGAAGGCTTGGGATTTCGGGCTTGCCGGGTCTTCGCCGTGACTTGCGGCTTCTTCAATCTCTTTGAAGAGTTGATTCCACTGGGCTTCAACTTTCTGTTGCAGTTCGGGCGTCCAGAGTTTGGCGCGCGCTTCGATTTCCTGGCGGGCTTCTTCGCTGTAATATTTTTTCGTCCATTCCATTGGTGTTGACATATTGATAACCTCCACGATTTTTGCAAACGCTTCCCAGTTCGGTTCTTCGTTCGCTGTCAAAAGGCTTTCGGCAGTCTCAATGGCTTTTACGGCTTTATCGAGGTGGGCGCGTTTTTCCGCGAGGATGTCGCGTTGCAGCCTGAGCATTTTTTGCAAATCGAAAGCGTCCTTTTCGAGAAGTGTTTTGATTTGTGTGAGAGAAAAGCCGATAAATTTCAACGTAACGATTTGTTGGAGGCGGGCAAAATCCTGTTCCGCGTACAGACGATACCCCGATGGTGTGCGCCCGCTCGGTTTCAAAAGTCCGAGGCGGTCATAATGATGCAGTGCGCGCACCGTGACACCCGCGCGGCGCGCAAACTCGCTCGCCTGATACCAACGCTTCGCAATTCGTGCAGTTTTCGTCGCCGTTTCTCTCATCGTGGAGCATCCTAAGCTATGACGTAACGTCAGGCTCAAGAAGTTTTTTTTGGATTTCGGCTGCAATTCAACCGTCGAATAGCAATTTCTTTACAAACTGTCCGCATTCAACCGGTTTTTCGTAGCATCCGCCATCGCGCTGGCAAGCACTGATTCATCAACTCCGTGTTTACGAAGGCTATCAATCAAACTGGAGATTTCGGGATTGGCTTCCAATCTTGCCAAGTCATTTCGCAATCCTTGTCCGACATAAGCGCGAATCAATGCTTCATAGTTAGAAAAGCCCAGACGCAAGGCGACCGATTTTAAATCCTCAACAACATCCTCAGGCATTTTCAAACTGATGTTGGTTTTCGATCTATCCTTGTGCAATCGTTGTTTAAGTTTATTGATTTTCATACTGCCATCTTTCTTGTTTAGTAGCTGAACGCGCCGAAATGATTCTGATCGAATTTTCGCGTTCAACATAGACGACGTAGATTAGTCGCCAGTCCGTCATCATTCCCATCACAGCTTCACGCGCTTCGCCTTTTTCGCCCACGTCTTCAAGCGCATAAAGAAAGGGGTCAAAGAATACTTCGCAAGCCTCTTCAAACCCGACACCATGCTTTCTCAGATTCGATTCAGCCTTACGCGCATCCCATTCAAATTCGATTTCATGCAAAGTATATCGCACACTCATTTTCGAGCACCTATCCTTATGAACGGGTGCATTCCACCTGTGGTCAATTGCCTATCCTCATTTGAACTCTCGAGCTATCGAGCGATGATAGGCTTTGAAATCCTGACTCATAGGCATACGATACACCTCCTTACTCTGCGGCAACATATTCGCCGAAGACCTGGCGTAATCTATCGCTGATTTCGCCAAGCGTTGCATAACTTTCAACTGCCGCGATGATGTGCGGCATCAGGTTTTCGTCTGTGCCTGCGGCCTGTTCGATTTTTTCTAATGCAGTTTGGGCTTTCACGTTGTCGCGGCGGGCGCGCACCGCTTGCACACGTTCAATCTGTTCGCGTTCAAGGTGCGCGTCAATGCGCATCACCGGAACGCCGGTTTCTTCTTCCAGACGGAAACGATTGACGCCGACGACGACCTGAGAATTCGCGTCAACTGCACGTTGATAATCATAAGCCGCATGTTCGATTTCGCGTTGCACAAAACCTTTTTCAATCGCCACGAGCATCCCGCCGAGGTCGTCAATCTTTTGAATATACTCGCTTGCCCGCTTTTCGATTTCATCAGTTAAGTATTCAATCACATAAGAACCGGCAAGCGGGTCAACCGTATCCGCTACGCCCGATTCATAACCAATGACCTGTTGCGTTCTGAGCGCAACGCGCGCCGCATGCTCGGTCGGTAGTCCCAACGCTTCATCCATCGAATTGGTGTGCAAAGATTGGGTGCCGCCGAAAACCGCAGCCAGCGCCTGAATCGTCGTGCGTACGATGTTGACTTCGGGTTGTTGCGCGGTGAGCGTAGAGCCTGCGGTCTGGGTGTGAAAACGCAAAGTTTGCGAACGCGCATCTCTGGCATTGAAGCGGTCACGCATAATCCGCGCCCAAAGTCGTCGCGCCGCGCGAAATTTCGCCACCTCTTCCAAAAACTGATTATGCGAATTAAAAAAGAAAGCGATACGCGGCGCAAATTCATCAACGTTCAAACCCGCATCAACCGCCGATTGTACATACAAAATCGCATCCGCAAGCGTGAACGCGACTTCCTGCGCGGCGGTCGAACCGGCTTCGCGTATGTGATAACCCGATATCGAAATGGTGTTCCACTTGGGAACCTCTCTGGCGCAAAAAGCGAAAATGTCTGTGACGATGCGCAGACTCGGACGCGGCGGATAAATATAAGTGCCGCGCGCGATGTATTCTTTGAGAATATCGTTTTGAATGGTGCCGGAAATTTTATCGAGCGCCACGCCCTGTTTTTTGGCAACCGCAATGTACATCGCCAGCAAAATCGCCGCTGTCGAATTGATGGTCATCGAGGTTGAAACTTGATCGAGCGGAATTTCACTGAGCAGCATTTCCATATCCTCGAGTGAATCAATCGCTACGCCGACTTTGCCAACTTCGCCATACGCCATTGCGTGGTCAGAGTCGTAGCCCATCTGCGTTGGTAAATCGAAAGCCACCGATAGACCGGTTTGCCCTTGCGTGAGCAGATAGCGATAACGCCGATTCGATTCCGCAGCCGTGGCAAAGCCCGCGTACTGGCGCATCGTCCAGAGTTTGCTGCGATACATGGTCGGATAAGGTCCGCGTGTAAAGGGAAACTCACCGGCGTCTGCAAGGTCGTTCGGATAATCGACCGGCGCGTCTTCGGGTTTAAACAGAGTTTTCAATTCAATGCCGGAACTGGTCGCGGCTTTGCGGATTTCAGGTTTGCTTTTGCTCATAAAATTTATCCTCGATGATTTCGCCTTGAGGGTAACAAAAGCTTTTAGGGCTTGCCAGTCGGTGACAGATGGTAAGCGTTTGGTTTACGCCGCGTTTCACCGAAGATTTTTCGCGGGCTGATTGTCGGCACACCCGCCGGGCGTCGGACGCTGCGGTAACATTCGGTTTGTGGCTTTAGGATGTGTGATGAATCGTTTTGGCAAAAGCGTCAGCGCACTCAGACTTATTGGTTCAACCCGACAACGAATTGGAACCGGCGCTGCGTAAACAGCCTGGAGGAACGCCCCAGGTCAACAAGTCAGTTCGAGCGACCCGGATGCCGTTACCGGCATTTGCGACGTTGATTTAAATTCGCCCGGTTTGTAATGTTCGCTACTATCTCGAAGACCTTGACCTCAGCAGCAATGAAACTCAAATAACCCGCAGGCTTTGGCGGCTCGTTCAACAAGAGCGATTTTATCCGGTTGCCAATCAATTCCTTTCGCCTAAGGAATTGATTGGGGGCTGCCGTTTTCCCCGACCAGACGACGGGAATGATGACGCAAGGCGAGGTACAGGCAGGCAATATTGATAAGCAACGCGCCTGCAAAAACCAGTGAATGCGCTTCGCACCACTCAGCCGCCGCAATGCCGATGAGCTTTGGACTGGTCAAATTAAAGAGGGCGAAGAGGAGGACAAGAAGAATGCAGATGGGATATTTTCTTTGCTGTTCACGCAGCGCTTCGCCGATTAAACAGACCACCGGCAAAATCAATATCACAAAATGCTGTTTCCAACTGAGCGGCGAGAGCATTACCGTCAAACAAAAAAACGCAGCAATTGCCGCGAGATTATTTTGTGCGCGTATCGCTGTAAAAAATGCCACGCCGATTAAAAGTAAGCCGATGACGGTGGTCGTCGCACTGGCGGGGTCAGTGACTTGACGATTGCCAACCATACGTTCAATTGCCGCCCGCAGCGATTGATTGCCGTGATAAGCGAAATCAAACCCTTGTTGATTTTGAATGGTGCGCTTCCAAAAAACGGTGAACGCTTCATCGGCACGCGAACCAAAGGGCGCAAAGCTCAATGCGGTTAAGACAACAAACCCGCTGGCGCAAGCCGCTGCATATTGCCAACGCTTTTTCGCCAGATGATAAATGATGAACACCAGCGGCGTAAGTTTGATGGAAGCCGCAAAAACGAATGCCGAAACCGACAGGAACTTTTTATTCCTGGCGTCGAAATAAAAGTGCGCGACCGACAAAAAAGCCACCACATGATTGACCTGCCCGTAATCAAAATTATCAAAAATAAAGCGCAATAAAACCACAAGCGAAATCGCTGCAATCCAAGTCGCTTTCGATGGGAAATGATTAGGATTTGTCAGCGATACGGACATTCGCGCCGCTAACAGAATGGCTGCCGCGCTAATCAGAAACCATAGAAACGCCGCCTGCTCCACCGGCAGGAGCGTAAGCGGCAACATGACTTCGGCAAGCAATGGCAGGTAGAGATACGGCGTCCACGCGCCAAGTGAATGGTCATAAGGGGTGCGCCCTTGAGCGACTTCTTGCGCCGCAAAATAATAGACGTTGAAATCGTTGCTGTAGGAATCTGGATTCGCGCCCGAACGTCCGGCGAAATAACTTCCGAGAATAAAAATTGCAATCGAGATGAAGCAGCCAAACCGCCATAACTCCTTCTGCTCTTTGTAGTGAGTTGCTTGCATCCGACAAAATTGCAAAGACGCCAAAGCAGCTACAGGAGCCACTTTCAAGGTTTCAACCAAAGTCATCTTTGACGGCTTACAAATACGCCATGAACAACCGCCAGTAAAAATAGACGAGCGGCGCGCAAAATAATACGCTATCGACTCTGTCGAGCATGCCGCCGTGACCGGGCATGATGGTTCCCGAATCCTTCACCTCCGAGCCGCGCTTGAGCAACGATTCACTTAAATCACCGACGGGACCGATGAGTCCAATCAGCCCGCCTAAAATCAACCCATGAATTAAATTCAATTCGGGAAAGAAAGTATATTTGCACAACGCGCCGACGCCGATTGCCGCAAGCAATCCGCCGATGAACCCTTCGATGGTTTTGCCGGGACTGATGCGCAGCGCGAGTTTATGGCGTCCTAAAGCGCGCCCCGCGTAAAACGCGCCGGTATCCGTAAAAATCACCATCGCAAAAAATGTCGTGAGCAATTTCGCGGCAAGTTTTGTCGTATGCGACGTGTCTTCGACCATTCTCACGCCGACGAGAAACCCCGCAAGCAAAGCCACGTACACCACACCCATCACGGTTGCCGACACCGAGGCGAGCGCGGTTTTCATTTCATCAGGTTTGGCAAGCTGCATCGCAAAGGACAGGATAATTAAACCGGTCAGCACCGCAACCACCATCTCAAGCCGGTCGAACACAAAACAGGCGAGAACACCAAATCCCGCGACATAACCCAGGATGTTATGGGCGTTATAACCGATGCGCGAAGCGAGATTGTAAAATTCGTTGAGCGCGATGAAAACCGCGATGGCGGCAAGCGCCACGAAAAAATAAGGAATCGAACTCCAGATAGTAAACAGCAAAATCGGAATCGCGACAGCGGCTGTGAGTATGCGTTTCATAAATTATTTTTCGCCGCATCGCGGCTAAGTAGTTTCCAGATGATTTAGCAATTAAGAACCGGATATTCCGATGAATTGCCTCCAGGTTTAACTGTAGGAATAAGCATATTTTTTTCACAGGGCTTGAGCAATTTTCAACTTCGGCTAAAGCCTATCCTGCTTGCCTGCTTGCCCCAAAGCTAAAGCTGTGGGCAATTCAGAAACTCAAGTTGTCATCCCTTCAGAAGCAACTCGCAATCGTTTGGTCAGTGAAAAATCATTCACTCAACTGCGGTTGACGATTTGCCCGGTCAGTATGAACAGCTCTCTATTTTCCGCTTGTGGTAACCAGCAAATCGCTTTCGACTTCCCGATTGACAACTTTTTCGCGCAAGCGTTTCTGATATTCGATGACGGCTGCAAATAAATCGGGGCGGCGAAAATCAGGCCACAGGGTTTCGGTCACATAGATTTCGCTTTCGGCAATCTGCCAGAGCAAAAAATTTGAGATGCGGAGTTCGCCGCTGGTGCGAATCAATAGCTCAGGGTCAGGCAAACTGCCGGTGTAAAGATGGCGCGCAATGTCTGCTTCCGAAATCGCATCAGGGTCGTTATGCAAAGTGACGGTTTCCTGCGCAATGCGTTTGATGGCATCAACAATTTCGGCGCGACCGCTGTAGTTGAGCGCGATGCTCAAAACGGTTCCGGTATTATTTTCGGTGTCGCGTTTTGCCGATTCGATTTCGCGGCGCACCGAATCTTCGAGTTCGTCTTCGCGTCCGATGGTTTGAAATTTGATGTTGTTCTTTTGCAGGGTGCCGAGTTCTTTTTTCAAAAATTCTTTCAGCAGCGACATCAAGGCTTGCACTTCGAGTTTCGGGCGTTTCCAGTTTTCCGTCGAAAAGGCGTATAGCGTCAGACAATTGATTTCCAACCGCGCACAGGTTTCAACCGACGCGCGCACCGATTCTGCACCGGCGCGATGCCCTGCAACGCGCGGCATATTGCGCCGCTTCGCCCAGCGCCCGTTGCCATCCATAATGATGGCGATGTGACGCGGCAGGCAGGTCAAATCAAGCTCACGAAACAACGCTTCATCACGCGAACCCGGTTCGATGATACCTGCAAAATTTTTATGGATTTTATTGTCCATCAAAACATCAACTACAATTCATTGCTCAACACGTTGGTCATTCGCATCAGCTCGGCGTCCCTGTTTATCGGCATAAGTCATAATGCCTTTTTCATTGACGAAAAATGAACGTTTGACAGATTGACCAAACCAGCTATCGTAATTTTTCGGAATTGCATAAGCATTAAAACCATCTGCGGTGATTTCTACTTCAAATTTATAGCTGCCCTTTGCGCCTTTGCCTATCGCTTCATCAATAAGCTTTTCGTTTGCCAATTCCTCAAGCGTGCCGTATCGCAGATGCTTTGCTTGATATATTAGTTCCGCTTCGTGAATTCTTTGTATCTCTCTCAAAGCAGCGGTTTCTCTAGCTGCCATTTGACTTACGATACACCCAGTCAAGAATAAACTCGCCACAAGCACAAGCGATACAAAACCAATCGAGCACTTGATGAATTTGCCAATCATTGTGAATTATGCCTCTCGATATTTAAGGGCGAAATTCATCGGCACTGATTTGTCGGCGGCAATCTTAGTAGCCGACTTTCAGCAAAGTCAACCCGTGCGGTTTTGCAGTTTGTCCGGCGCGCGCGCGGTCGCGACTGGCTAAAATTTCAGGCATGTCGCTTGCCGCGCGATTGCCTCTGCCAATATCAATCAAGGTGCCGACGAGGTTTCGCACCATATAACGCAGAAACCCTTCAGCCGTTGCATAAATCAACAACCGTTCGCCAGGCGCTTCGCTTTCAACTTCAATATCCAGTCGCCGCAATTCGCGCACATGGCTTTCAACTTCCGAAGCCGCAACCGTAAAGGCGCTGAAATCATGTTGCCCAATCAAACAACTGGTTGCCTCTCGCATGGCTTCAACATTCAATCTATCGCGATGATGATAGGCATAGCGATATTCAAAGGCGCTCATCACCGCGCCCGTCCAAATCACGTAGCGATAAGTCTTCTCTTTTGCCGAAAACCGCGAATGAAACTCATCACTCACCAACTCGACCTTCAACACCCGGATGTCGCGTTCGAGATTGCCGTTAATCGCATCGCGCAACTTCTCCGCTTGAAACTGGCGTTCAAGAAAAAAGTTCGCCACTTGTCCAACCGCATGAACGCCCGCATCGGTTCGCCCCGCGCCGTGCACGGTCACTTCGCGCCCCTCAAGCAAGCTCAACACCCTGGTGAGTTCACCTTGAATCGTTCGCCCGTTCGGCTGCACCTGCCAACCGTGATAGTTCGTGCCGTCGTATTCGAGGATGATTTTGTAGTTCTGCATTTCAGTAGGCAGTAGGCAGTAGGCAGTAGGCAGCGTAAAAATAGCTGACCTTTGTTTACGGCGAGAGACTTGTGGAGAGAGCGACTGCCTACCGCCTACTGCCTACTGCCTACTATTTCCGGCTTCCGGGTTTTACGGCGGGCGTCCCCGCAGCGCAAAGCGGGCAGGCGTCCGGTTGATAGGTCGGCACTTCGAGCGTGTGCAGCGCAAGGCGTTTGACGCCGACATCGGCAGTGCCGCCGCTGCGGTCAATGATGGATGCGGCGGCGACGACTCGCCCGCCTGTGCGTTCGACGGCTTCGATGGTGTCGCGTGTGGAACCTCCGGTTGTCACAACATCTTCAACCACTAACACCGGTTCGTCTTTTTCCAAAGCGAAGCCGCGCCGAAAAGTCATCACCTGGTTTTCGCGTTCGGTAAATAGAGCGCGAACCCCAAGGGCGCGGGCGACTTCGTGAGCGACGATGATGCCGCCGATTGCCGGAGCGACCACTGCGTTGATAGCTTCGCCTGTGAATTGTTCGGCGATTTGTTTGCCCAGCCACTGGGCGTGCTCAGGGTATTGCAGAACGCGCGCGCATTGCAGGTAGCGCGGGCTATGAAGACCCGACGATAATAAAAAATGGCCTTCAAGAAGCGCGCCGGTTTGTTGAAAAATAGCGAGTACCTGATTGCTGATTTCTTGTGAACTCATAATTTTCTCTCAAAGTTATAGTTTAAGAAGCGTGAATACTACCACGAGCGCAAGCGTCTTGTCCGTCGAATGGTGTGGATACCAGGAATCGCGGTCAAAGACCGCTCTCTCAGCAAGGGTTTGAATTTTTTCCGGGTAACTTTTACAGTCTACGATATACATCAAAATGAAAGCGATTAGCGGATTTATCACAGCGGGCGGGCGCAGTTCACGCATGGGGCGCGACAAAGCCTGGCTTGAACTTGATGGGCGACCGATGATTTCAAGAGTCATTGACGCTTTAAAACCTGTCACCGCAAACCTCAACATCATTGCCAACGCTGAGGAATACCGGCGTTTGGGCTTGCCGGTTTTTGCCGATGTCAACACCGATGTCGGACCGCTTGAAGCCATTCGCGCGGCGCTTGCAAACAGTCCGACCGAATGGGTGATGCTGGTCGGTTGCGATATGCCTTTTGTGACTTGGGAATTGTTTAAATTTTTAATCCGCATCGCAATTGAAGAAGATGCCTGCCAAAATGATGAATCAACTTTTGCCTCCTCAGACCCCAGACTCCTGACTCCTGACGCCAGACTCAACAGTGCAGATTTAAAGCCTATGGCGGTTGTGCCACTTGATGCGAAAGGTCGGCTTGAACCACTTTGTGCGCTGTATGCGAGGGCGGCTTTACCCGCGGTCACCCAGTTGATTGAAAGCGGCGAGCGTAAAGTGAGCGAGCTTTTTGAGCGCATCAATACCCGACGAGTTAGGTTTGCTGAACTCGAAGATTTAGCGAATGCCGAGTTGTTTTTTGAGAATGTGAACACGCCCGAAGATTACGAAAAAGCGAAAAAAAGTCTTATTTTCCCGTCATAAATCGAGGGCGGGCGCAAAATCACCAATAAAATCAGGGTTTTTCAAAAAAAATGCTTGCACTGCCCTATTTTTATTGCTTATACTCGAACCTCACTTTGCTTTATCCCCTCAGCTTCTAAAGTACGGTTTTCTTGGTCAATGCAGGAACATTGTCCTTGAAAAGTTGCAAAGAGAGTGGGGCTTCGCTTCTTTTAATTGAAAGCTGAGGCTAGATAATCTCCCGTTAAGGAAAATTAAAAGTATGTCTTTTTTTTGCAAGCTGAGTCGCAGACACTACTGGTCAACGCCACATCGCTCAGAAGATCATCAACTGGTGCAGGTTTGTTATGAATGCGGAGCCGAACGTCCGGCGCGCGAATTGCACAATGAAGTGATTAAATGGGAATTTGCTGAAACGGCTAATGCAGAGTCTGCGAATTCAAAGACCGGATTTTTCAAAAAGCTCGTTGCTGTAAAATAACCCGCATTATTCAAACTTAAAATTTATTCACCTCTCAATTGCCAGGTTCGGTTATTGGTGTCTGCCGGGTGAGGCAAGAGGCGCAAAAATTCACCTCTCTTCAAACGCTTCCCATTGGTATAGACTCATTCACATCAACCACCCGTCCATCTTGCAAGTGAATGGTGCGGTGCGCCAACGCGGCATTTTCGGGATTGTGCGTCACCATGAAAATCGTCTGCCCCTGGTCGTTCAACTGCAAAAATACTTCCATGATTTCACGTCCGGTTTTGCTGTCGAGCGCGCCCGTCGGCTCATCCGCCAGAATCAACGGCGGCTCGTTGACCAGCGCGCGGGCAATTGCCAGTCTCCCTTGTTCGCCGCCCGATAGTTGATTCGGGAGCCTCGAAGTTTTATCCGCAAGCCCCACTCTTTCTAAAACCCGCAGGGCTTTTTCGCGTTTGATTTTGGCGCTCTCCTGAATCGCCGCAAGCGGCAACATGACATTTTCAATGGCATTGAGATAAGGCATCAGATGATGTTGTTGAAACACGAAACCGAGGTATTCGCGGCGGAAATCGGCGCGGCGCTCATCCTCAAGCCCATAGACATCGATTCTATGGATGAACACTTTCCCCGAAGTCGGGCGATTCATTGCGCCAACGATGGTGAGCAGCGTGCTTTTACCGGAACCCGATTGCCCCATCAAACAGACGAACTCGCCTTGTTCGATTTGTGCATGCACATCCGAAAGCACACACACCCCGGCTGATGATTCGCTCGATTCGTAAACTTTGCTGATATTTTCGATTGCAACAAATGGCATGGTGAATTTTGTATTTGGCGCTTTTTTTAAACATAACGAACCGATTCCGCAGGGTCTAAACGCGAAGCTCTGAGAATCGGATAGAGGCTGCTGAGCGCGCCAATCACTAGTCCCGCGCCAATCGCCACCAGTGCAACCGTCGGCTTCCACTCCAGCGCAATCGCGGTTTCGGCAAAATAAGGCAGTGCGGTGTAGCTTGCAAGCATCCCGATGCCCCACCCCACGAGACCGCCGAAGGCGCTGATGACTGCAACTTCAATCAACAGTTCTTTGATGATGTGGGTTTTGCGAAACCCGATGGCGCGCAACACGCCAATCTCTTTGGTGCGTTCGACAACCGAGGACATCATGGTTGTAAAAATCATCAGTGCGGCAATCACCAGAACGATTGCGGCAACCACTGCCGCAAAGCGCGTCAATCGCTCAACGGTTTCGGCGCGCGCCCGTGCCGATTGTTGAATTGCCGAAACTTTGGCTTGTGGCAAGCGTTCGCTGATTTGCGAAACGATGTCTTCAATCGGACAGTCTTTGCAAAGCGCGCTCACTTCAATCAAGCTGAGTTGTTGCGGTTTGCCGAGAATCGTTTGCACATTGGCGAGTTTGCCGAAAATGATGCGGTCATCGGCGCTTCCGGTCTGCCCCAGCACCCCTGTGACGCGATGCTCACGCCCTGCAAGCGACAATTTATCGCGCACAATTTTGAATTTCGGGTTTTCAGCTTCATGCGTGTCTATTGCCGTGTGATTGGTCACCGGTTGCGGTTTTGCATTTACCGGCTCATCAATCAACCCTAAAGTTTTCGCGACTTCGTAACCGACGAGCACTTCGTTTTCCGCCGCCGGCGCGTTGCCAACGATTTGCCACCAGCGTTTCAATTTCAATTCGCTCTCGAAATCCACCCCGGCAAGCAGAATTTCCTGATTTTCGACTTTGACCGCGCCGAGCAGTTTCGGCGAAATAAAACTCAAACGATTGCGGTAGGGAATATCGAGGATGTGCTCGGCGTCTTCGTCTTTCAGTTGTTGCACATCGAACGACACGCTCGACACCGACACGCCGCCGTAATCGAGCGACAGGTTGTTGGCTTGCGGAACGATGACGATGTTTGCGCCGAACTGGTCAAGTTGGGTGCCGATTTCCTCTTTGATGGAATTGCTGAGACTGAGCAGGGCAACGGCGGTGCCGATGCCGATGGCAATTCCGGCGATTAAAAAGAGGGCTTTGCCTTTACGACGTTTCAAATTGGCAAACGCGATGGTGCTGATTCGCATGATGGATCCTCAAACTACTGCATGGTCATGGTTGAAAGAACTACGGAACCAACGGAAATAACCGAACAGACGAAAGAGCAAATCCCGTTGATTCCGTTACCTTCCGTTGGTTCCGCATTCTCTCTGAAAACATTGCTCACCAGGATGATTTCAAAAGCTATCGGAAATAATTGGCGCGGCTGTCGAGTTCACTGGTTTTGATGACCAGTTGCCCGCCTTCAACCGTGCAGGCGACGCCCACGGGGTTGCAACCGCCCTTCACTTCGTTGATTAAATTCGTGTGAAATTTCAAGCCGCAGTTATTGCAAACCATCTGGTCGCCTTCCTGACGGTAGCCTTTCTTGGCGTGAAAGCAGGTGTCGCAGGCATCCATCGCCGCGCGGTATTTGCCATCGGCGCTTTTGACTGCAAAAAAGCGCACAGGCGTATGGTTTGCGGTGGTGTAATCAAAAAATTTCGCTTTGCCGCTTTCCAAATCCGCAAGCGCAACGTTGATGGTGTCGGCGCTTGGCTGGTTCACAGTGATGGCTGATGGCGCGTTGCCTGAGCCGCTGAATACGAAATAAGCGCCGATGGCAAGCGCGGTGATCACCGCAACCCCAGCAATGAGTTTTATCGGGCTTTTCTTTTGATTTTGTCCGGCGAATTGTGCCCGTTTATTTTCAAGATTCGATTCCATTTTCTCGCTCATTCTAAACCCTCAATCAATACAGCATTTTTTCAACCAACCTTTGCGTGCCCGGCGATGACTTTGCGAATTTTGCGTGAACCTGTATTTGAAATAGTTTCTCGCAAAACCGCAAGGTTATCGCCAAGACCGCAAAGCAGATTTTCAACCACGCTGAATTTAAGCAAATATAAATTATGAATGGTTGGCAAATGGTAATTGTGCCAAAATGCAAAGCCACTTGCCCACTCTTTTATACATTTCAAATCACAACTCAAGTTTTCTCAGTCTCAGGGCATTGGTAATCACCGACACCGAACTGAAAGTCATCGCGGCGCTGGCAATCATCGGACTGAGCAACAACCCGAAAACCGGATACAAAACCCCTGCGGCAATCGGCACCCCAAGCAGATTATAAACAAATGCGAAAAACAGATTTTGACGAATGTTTTTCAAAGTCGCGCGACTCAATTTGCGCGCTCTCACCAAGCCGCGCAAATCGCCTTTCAAGAGGGTAATGCCGGCGCTTTCAATCGCCACATCGGTTCCGGTTCCCATCGCAATGCCAACCTGCGCCTGTGCAAGCGCCGGGGCGTCATTCACGCCATCGCCCGCCATCGCCACGAATTTGCCCTGTGATTGCAACTGCTTGATGATTTCGCTTTTCTGTTCAGGTAACACTTCCGCCTGCACTTCATCAATGCCGAGTTGTTGCGCCACTGCTTCGGCAGTCGTGCGATTATCACCGGTGAGCATCACAACCTTTATGCCTTGTTCATGGAGGTGATTGATGGCTTCGCGCGTCGATTCTTTAATCGGGTCAGCAACCCCGAGCAACCCGGCAACCTGTGCGTCAACGACCACGAACATCACGGTCTGCCCCTGCTTTCTCAGTGTTTCGGCTTGCGATTCAACCGCTGCATCAATTACCACCGCGAGTTCATCCATCAAATGGCGATTGCCAAGCGCGACTTTTTTGCCATTGACCTGCCCAACTACCCCTTTGCCGGTAAGCGATTGGAAGTCTCCGGCATTGTTGAGCGTCAGTTTTTTCGCCTGCGCGCCCGCGACGATTGCCGAAGCCAGCGGATGTTCGCTGCCGCGTTCAAGACTTGCCGCTAACGCCAGCGCCTCATCTTCACTTTGCGCATTCAATGCTACGACGGACAGCAAACGCGGTTTGCCTTCGGTAAGCGTTCCGGTTTTATCGACGACGATGGTATCGACTTTTTCCATAACCTCCAGGGCTTCAGCATTTTTAATCAACACGCCAGCGGTTGCGCCGCGCCCCGTGCCGACCATAATCGACATCGGCGTAGCCAGTCCCAGGGCGCACGGACAGGCGATAATTAACACCGCGACGGCATTGACCAGCGCATAAACGAAACGCGGTTCGGGACCGACGAAACTCCAGATGATAAAGGTGAGAATCGCAATCGCGACGACCGCCGGAACGAAATAGCCCGACACCACATCCGCGAGTCGTTGAATCGGGGCGCGGCTGCGTTGCGCTTCACCGACCAGTCGCACGATTTGCGCAAGCAGCGTATCCATTCCGACGCGCTCAGCCTGCATCACGAAACCGCCTCTTTGATTGACCGTGCCGCCGGTGACTTTACTGCCAACGGATTTTTCAACCGGAATCGCCTCGCCTGTCACCATCGATTCATCAACTGAACTTGCGCCTTCGATGACTGCGCCATCAACCGGAATTTTTTCGCCGGGACGCACGCGCAATTTATCGCCGACGCCCACCTGTTCAAGCGGCACATCCGATTCGCTGCCATCCGCGTGAATCACTCTTGCGGTTTTCGGCGCAAGCCCAAGCAAGGCTTTAATCGCGCTGCTGGTTTGTGAACGCGCTCGCAGTTCCAAGACCTGTCCCAACAAAACCAAAGTGGTGATGACCGCTGCCGCTTCAAAATAAATCGGCACCGCGCCGCCGTGCCCGCGAAACGAAGCCGGAAACATTTGCGGCGCAATCAGCGCAATGACGCTATAGAGAAAGGCTGCGCCGGTGCCAATGGCTATCAAAGTAAACATATTCAAACTGCGATTGACGATTGACGCCCAACCGCGTTGAAAGAAAGGCCACCCGCCCCATAGCACCACAGGCGCTGCGAGTATGAATTGCAGCCAGTTCGTGAGCGTCATGCCAATCGCATGTTGAACAGGCATTCCCGGCATCATCTCTGTCATCGCTAAAAATAAGACCGGAAGCGATAACGCGAGACTAATCCAAAACCTCCGCGACATATCTTTGAGTTCGGGATTTTCTTCTTCGAGCACAACGGTGCGCGGTTCGAGCGCCATGCCGCAAATCGGACACGCGCCCGGCGCATCGCGCACGATTTCAGGATGCATCGGGCAGGTGTATTCAATTTTCGTTGCCGGAAACCCAGGCATTGCAGGTTCCAATGCCATGCCGCATTTCGGACATGCGCCGGGATGGTCTTGATGAACTTCAGGGTCCATCGGACAGATGTATTCAACAGGCGTTCCGCTCGTCGATACCTGTACAGGCATCCTGGCATCTTTTGCAGCTTTCGCCTGGGGATTTAAAAAACTTTCGGGGTCATTGCGAAATTTGTTGACGCAATGGGTTGAACAAAAATAGTAAGTCTTGCCTTGATACTCATAGGTTCCCGCAGCGGTGTCCGCCTGAACCGTCATTCCGCAAACCGGGTCTATGTGAGCTGCTGCTTCATCGGTTTTCGGTTTAGCTGAAAGCGTCACCACCGGCAGCGGTTTGCTCTTTGACGATAACTGCATCAACGGTTGCTGCATCTTCATCGGCTGCTTGGGCGAACTGAGCGCCGCTTCGGGATTCTGGCTGAATTTGTTCAAACAATTCTGGTTGCAAAAATAATAGGTTTTCCCTTGATATTCAAAACTGCCGGCAGCGGTTTCAGGATTTACGGTCATGCCACAAATCGGGTCAATATGTTTTTCCATCTCCATCTCTCTTTCCTCGCCTGCTTTAACTATACGCTTGTCGTAAAGCGGCGAGAAATCGCAACCGGATTGCGGCAAAGTCGGAAAATGGCTAACCGGGAGCGCGAACGTCCGCGCTCCCGGTAAAATGCTTGCCGGGCTTATGCTTTTTCCGAACCTGACTTTGCCACAGCCTTCGCAAACACAAAGTTAAAACAACTCTATAAACATCAAGTTTTTTATCACTCTTCTTCATGATGTTTATGCGATGGCGCGGGCGCTGATTTTTCAACTGTCCCCTCTTTAATACGCGCCATCACCTTGTCATACATTTCCGGGGTGAGCACGCGCACATAGGTCATCATCCCCATGCTTGCGCCCGTCCAGTCTTTCGCCATGCCGTAAGTTTCCGGTTTCGCGACCTCATCATCCATCGGCATCCACATATCCTGCGGATAGCCTTTGGCGCGTTTGCCAGCTTGCCCGAGCGGAACCAATGCCATGCCACATTTCGGACACGCGCCCGGTTTGTTGGATTTGACTTCGGGGTGCATGGTGCAGGTGTAGACCGTTTCCTGCGCCGCGCTCATTGCTGGCTTTTGTTGCCCAACGAGATTCGAGGTCTCTCTTTCGGATTTCGTCATGCCCATGCCGCGCCCGAAGGCGGGACTCAGTTCATCCGACAGCGCATTGCCTTTGCGAATCATGCCCATGCCTTCTTCCATGCCTTTGCCGGTTTGCATTCCGTGCACGCCGTGCGCCATCGGGCCGACCATCGAAACCATTTGATTCATCATGTGGTGCGGCAAATGGCAATGCAACATCCAATCGCCGATATACTTCGCTTCAAATTCAACATCGCGAGCCTGCGCCACACCGACGAGCACGGTATTGCCCGGATACCAACCCGATTCCGGTACGCGCCCGCCTTCGGTTCCGGTGACATAAAACTGCGTGCCGTGCAGGTGAATCGGATGATGATCCATTCCCATATTCACCAGGCGAATGCGCACCCGTTCGCCCTGTTTGACAACCATCGGCGTGCAGGCGGGTCCGGCTTTGCCATTCATGGTCAGCCAGTTGAATTCCATCGAAAGCGAATTGGGCACCGTGTTATTGGGAAGCAACGCCCACTCCTGAAAGATGATGCCGAAATCTTTATCGACGCGCGGCGTGTGCGGTTTTTTCGGATGAATAATGAAAAAACCTATCATTCCCATCATCTCCTGCATCGCCATGTGCGAGTGATAAAAAAACGTGCCGTTTTGATTGAGGGTGAATTCATAGGTAAAGGATTCGCCCGGATAGATGAGCGGTTGGCTGATTGCCGGTGTGCCATCCATTTCAATCGGCACCTCAAGCCCGTGCCAGTGCGGCGTCGTGGCTTCGGGCAATTTATTTTCAAAGATGATGCGCACGCGGTCGCCTTCGTTGACTTCGATGGTCGGACCCGGCACGCTGCCGTTATAGCCCCAGGCATCAACGATGCGCGCATCCATATGTTCGGAAGCGGGCAAAAATTCGGTTCGCACGACTTCGGCAACCAGGCGAAAAACTTTCACCCCATTCTCAACGGTGTAGGGCAACTTTGGAAGGTCAGGCGCATAAAACGGCACTGGCGCGCTGGCGCTTGGTTGAACCGTTGCCTGACTGCTTGCTTTGGTCGTCACTTTGGTTGCAGGCTTCTTTTCTTCCGTTGAATGTTGATGCCCTTCGTGTTGCGCTAAAACTTTGCTGCTTGCGAGCGCACCAGCGCCAAGCATTGCTGAACCTCTTAAAAAATTTCTTCGACCTTTATTCATGACGTTCTCCTCCCTGTGTTGCTTCGCTTTCATTCATGCGAGTTGCCGAGCCATCCAGCCCGCCGGTAAGCAAATAGCCTTGAATGCTGATGCCGTTTTGCCAGAGCGCAACCAGCGCATTCAAATATTCAGTTCGCGCCTGGTAATACGAACGTTTGGCGATTAAGACCTGCGGATAAGCCGCCGCCATTTGCGCGAAACTTGCGGTGTAGAGTTCATAAGATTTTTTGGCGCGCGGCAAAATTGCGTCGCGATAACGCGCTACCGCGCGTTCAGCGTTTTGATAATTTGTCCAGACTTGCGCGAGTCGCGCGCGTATCGCGAGTTCGACGCGGGCGATTTCGCGTTCGGCGCTTGCGAGTTCCGCTTCGGCGGCGGCGATGCCGCCTTGATTGCGATTAAAAATCGGCAGACGAAATCCGATTTCGATGCGCGCTTCGGGTCCGGTCTTTTTCGGAAACGGCGCGTTGCCGAGTTCGAGTTTTTCGGTGCTGTAACCGAAACCGCCGCGCAAAACCATATCGGGAACCCGCTCGGCTTTGGCGCGCGTCAGCGCCGCGCGGGCGCGTTCGAGGTTGACGCTTGCGACTTTCATTTCCGGGCTTTGTTGCAAGAGCGTTTGTGCCACTGTCTCTTTATCGAATGTCGGAATGCTTTTTTCCAAATCGCCTGCAAGTCGGGTTTGCGCAAGTGCGGGATTGCCGACAGCGGTCGCTAAGAGTTGCCAGGATTTTGCCAGATTATTTTCGGCATTCAGTAATTCGATTTCGGTTTTTTGCGATTCGATTTCAACATCGAGTTGGTCAGGCTGGTCGGCTTGTCCGAGGTTGAGTAACTCTTCGGAAATGCTCACGGCTTCGTGGATGATTTTCGCAAGTTCAGCTTTGGCTTCGACCAGTTGTTGCGCGCCGAGGGTTTGATAAAAAAGCATCTGCACAGTGTTTAAAACACGAACCCGTTGGGCTTCGGCAAGCACAGCGGTTTGCAATTTTTCCTGCTCGGCAACCGCCCGCGATTTTTTCAATTTACCGCCAAGGGGAATTTCCTGTTCAACAAAAAAGAAATGTTCGCTCTTATTTGAAAAGGCGCGAAAGGCAAACTCTTCGCCGCTGTAACCGATAATCGGGTTCGGCAAAAGTCCCGCTTGAAGGCGTCTGCCTTCGGCGGCGCGAACCGCAAGTTCGCTTTGCGCCAGCGTCGGATTATTTTTCAAAGCCTGTTGTTCAAGTTCCGCAAGCGTCATTGAGGGCGTATCCGGCGCATTTTGTTGAACTCTCATCTCATTCATTTTGTGGTCTGCGTGCGATTCATTCTTTTGTGTCGCAGGTTGTCCATCAGGGTTTTGCATTTTTAAGTCTTGGTGTTCGGACGATGCGGAAGTTTTTTTGACCAACTTCATTCCGCACTTGGGGCAACTGCCCGGCATATTCGATTGTACATCCGCGTGCATAGGGCAAATATAGAGGGGTTGTTCATCAGCAGTTTTTTGCGATTGCATATTGTGTTGATGCTCGTTCGTCTGTTTGTCTTTGTGTTGGTCGCCCTGGTGTTCGGTGTGAGTCGTGTGTTGATGTCGCGCATCCGGCGGCGTAGCGGCTCTGATTTTTTCTCGTTCGGCATCCGTCAAGGTCGGTAATTTTCTAATGAAGGCGATGAGCTGTTTAATTTCCATCGGGCTGTGGGTTTTGCCGAAAGCAGGCATTGCGGTTCCGGGTATGCCGTTTTGAATTATCTTCGTCAACTGCGCGTCAGATTTCGCTTGTATCTCTTTGGCTGTCAAATCAGCCGCGCTCAGGGCTTTGCCTTTTTCATTATCGGCTTTGCCGGAATTGGCATGGCAAACGGCGCAATGCGCCTCAAAGTGATTTAGTCCGCGAGCGAGTGTCGTTAAATTTGTGTTCGCCGGTTTGGTTTTTTGCTCACCTTCATAAGCGTCGGTCGCTCCCTCAGAAAGAAAGACTACCGCTGAAAGTAAAACAAAAAGCGATAAAGCATAAAGGTTAATGTGGCGGCGCGAGTAGTGATTTTTCCCGACGCGCCAGCCTGTAGGTTTGCTCATGTTCCTCTCCTTTTGCAGACTTCAATATCAGTCGGCAAGATTAAAAACTATGGTTCAGGCAAACGAATGCCTTTGAGGGTGGACATCAAACAATGAGAGGAATTGCCGATTAAATCAGCAACGCGCATTGGAGAATAAAATGAGGTGGCGAGTAATTGTGCCGCTTACACGTTAAGGATTTTGCGGCGGCTGACAGGTTTTCAACAAAAGCCTTGCCGCTTGTTTGTTCATCAATAGTCGGTGTAGAAGCGGGTTGCCGGATATTTTGATGATTGACCGTTGTCGATTGTGGAACTTCGGGAACCGAGATTTTGCAGCAGGGCGGCAGCGAACCGGATTGACGATGGCTGCCGGTTGCGAGTCGCATTTTCACGGCGCTTTGGTTTGCCGTGAGCATCCGACAACAGGAATGCGGATCGCTGGTACCGCTCACGCAGGCAAGCGTTTGCGACATCGCGCCGCAAAGCATCGCCATTACCAAAACCAGTTGTACCAATCGTTGCATCATTGAACTGTCTGGATGCTAGCACAAAAAATTTGAGTTTTTCAAATCGGTGTTTTGAACGCCTTCCATAGTCGTGAAGTTCCACAGCAATCAAAATATTCAGAAGTTCACTTTCCGTGACGCTCATAATCGCAACGTTTTTTGCAATCCATCGGCGCTTTTTGAAGCAAAAGGTTACTGAAAGTCAACACCGGTCAAGCGCAGATTTACCAATAAAAATAATCTTTTTCAGGAATAATTCATCAGTTGTGGGGGATTGCCTCAATAGCTTCGGTTCGTTAGATTAAAAGCATTGAGCGGATGGTCAATCCGAAAAAGTGTGAATAGTTTTGAAAAATCCCTGTGGCAAGGAGTTGGTGTATGAATGTTTTTATTGTCTATTGGCATCCCGAACCGCAAAGCTTTAATGCCGCGATGTTTCAAACTGCCTGTGAAGCGTTCCTTGCAGCAGGCAACGCAGTCAAAACCTCCGACTTGCATACGATGGGCTTCGATCCGGTTTCCAGTCGGAAGAACTTTACGACGATTCAAAACCCGAACTATTTCAAACCGCAGCTCGAAGAAATGCACGCCACCGAAATGCGTGGATTTGCGGATGAGATTGAAACGGAAATCGCAAAAATCGAATGGTGCGATGTGATGGTCTGGCAGTTTCCTTTATGGTGGGCTGGCTTGCCAGCGGTTTTCAAAGGGTGGGTTGATCGGGTGTTTGCGCTGGGTCGCACCTATGGTAATGGGCGTTACTACGAAACCGGCGCTTTTCGTGGAAAGCGGGCATTGCTTTCTCTGACCGCCGGAGGAACCGAAGAGGCGTTTCGCAAAGGCGGATTCAATGGCGATATGGCTGGAATCTTACGTCCGATTCATCGTGGCATCTTACAATTTGTCGGCTTCGAGGTGCTCAAACCACAAATCGTTTACGCGCCTGCTCGTTTGACCGAGGCGCAACGGAAAGACGAATTAACCACTTTTTCCAGACGCCTACAACACCTCGCCGATGAATCGCCCTATGATGTCGGAATCTACTGAGAGTCCGAAGATAACCAGGCATCTGAGAAATGCGGTTTAAACAGTTCGATTAAAAGAGACCGCCGAAAACTCTTTTCTTCTGAGACTTTTCATTTTCAGGCAGCCACGCAATCTCGATTCTTCAATCTTATTTTCCGTTGTACCATTGATAACTTTTCGACCACGCTAAAAACTCATTCACCTTCTGATAATTCTGTACCAGCCATTTTTGCACTTCGGGAGATTGTTTGGATTGCAGAATGAAGTAAGCAAATGGTTCTGTAAAATTTCGTTTCCTGATTTCGATAAAATACGGGCGGTAATAATTCCACGCAAACCCCGGTTGTTTTTTCCCATCTTTGGCTTCATCCATCAGCGAGAGAAGCAAAGTGAGCGATTCAACCCACAACTGTACTTCACTCTTCTTTTTGCTTTCATCCAGATGTTTTGCGGCGCTCATAATCGCCAGCGCGCCTTGCAGAGCGCCAAAATCGCCTTCATCGTTTTTGGAATCGGTATTGATGACGATATTAATTTGATTATCTTTGCCCTTTGTCGCTCCCTCTGAGAGTAAACTCAGCAACCCTTGAAGCGCAGATGCCGAACGTGGCGAGTCGGGTTCGACAACCAGAAACCGGCAAATCGCCAGAATCGCGGGAATTTTATAATTTTCCTTATGGTACAGTTGCGCCAATAAATAGTGGCTGCTGCGATAATTGGGGTCAGCCATCATGGCGTTTTTCAAACTCTTTTTGCCTTCGTCGGTTTTGTTCAAACGCAACAGGGTTACTGCCAGATTGAAATGCAGCAGTTGGTTATCGGGATAGAGTTTTAGCCCCGACTGGTAAACCTTAATGGCTTTTTCGGATTCATTCAGATTATCAAGATTATTGCCGATCAGAACGTAAAACCCGACTAAATATTTCGATTTGTACTGTGTGCCTTTATAAGCTATTTCAAGGCTTTTTTTATAATCGCTTTTGGCGAAATAGGAATAGCCAAGTTCGTAAAGAGCCAGCACATCTTCGGAATTTTCCGTTAAGACCTCCTGATATTTGGCAATCGCGCCGTCAAAATTTCCTTTGTCATGTAAAGCGATACCATCGCGAATCAAGGCATCATGCTTTTCGGTTGTCGGCTTTGGTTCAAGCTTGGGGGGCGCAATCTCCTGCGCAAAAACCAGACAGGAGAGGACAAGATAGAAAACGAGTAGCGAAATGAATTTTTTTAGCATTGCAGGCTGGGCACCTTTCAAATCGAATCGCAAAGTGATCACGGGAAGCGAAAACAACGCAGCACACGCTAACATGAACTCAACGCGACTTCAAACGCTTTATACCGCTGTGCAGTGACAAGTTATCAAACTGCTGGCGGCTATGCGGCAAACCGACGATGACCAAATACTGCACGCCACTAACAGGCGTTACCCCTCGCATTTATTCCGATGTCGGTTTTTTCATATCGAATTTTTCCAGACGATATTGCAGGGTGCGAAACGATAATCCCAGGAGTTTGGCGGCGCGGGTGATATTCCAGCCGGTCTGTTCCATCGCCTGGGTAATCAGCGAGCGTTCGAGTTCCTCAAACGAGATGCCTTCGGGTGGCAGTTTGAAATTGAAATTACCGGCGGGTGTGCCTTCCTGACGAATTTCAAGCGGCAAATCTTCGACGGTGATTTCATCGCCTTCGCAAAGCAGAATTGCCCGTTCGATTGCCGAATCGAGTTGGCGCACATTGCCGGGCCACGAATAATTCATCAAAACATTTTTTGCCGAAGCGGTAATGCCTTTAATGCGCCGTTGCGCGTTGCGACTGTGTTTGGCGATGAAAAAATCTATGAGCAGAGGAATATCGGCGCGGCGATTGCGAAGCGGCGGCAAATTAATCGGAATGATATTCAACCGATAATACAAATCTTCGCGAAAGCGCCCGTCTTTAACCATTGCTTCGAGGTCGCGATTGGTCGCGGCAATCACCCGCACATCGACTTTAATGGGGCGCGTACCGCCGACCCGCATGATTTCGCGTTCCTGCAAGGCGCGCAAAATTTTTGCCTGCATCGGCACACTCAAATCGCCGATTTCATCCAAAAACAACGTGCCTCTGTCGGCAATTTCAAACTGTCCTTTCTTTTGCGTATGCGCGCCGGTAAACGACCCCTTCTCATGTCCGAAGAGTTCCGATTCCAAGAGGTTTTCATTGATTGCGGCGCAGTTGACCGCCTGAAAAATTTCATTGCGGCGCGGACTGGCTTTATGAATGGCGCGGGCGACGAGTTCTTTACCGGAACCCGATTCGCCGCGAATCAACACGGTCGAGGTCGAACCGGCAACTTTCAAAATCATCTTCTTGACGCGCTCGATTTCTTCGGACCCGCCGATGATTTCATCGTCAATGGCAACGAGTCCGGCAAGCGCGCTTCTCACGACATTCAACAATTGCTCCTGATCAACAGGCTTTTCGAGATAATCATAGACGCCCGCGCGCATGGCGCTTTTGACGGATTCGACGGTGCCATGCGCGGTCATCATCACGACGATAATCGACGGGTCAAGGTCATAAAGTTCATTGACCAACTGCACCCCATCCATGCCGGTCATTTTGTAATCGGTGAGCACCAGATCAAATTTATTTTCGCGGGCAAACTTGACGGCTTGTTCGCCGCTTTGCGCTGTGGTCACCTGATAACCCGCGTCTTCCAGAATCATCATATAAATTTCGCGCTGATTCTTTTCGTCATCAACAACTAAAACTTTATTCCTTGCCATTCCCTTCTCCAGTAATGAGGACTGAGGGCTGAGGACTGAGTAATCGCTTGATCCATCCTCAATGAAACCTCGTCCGAAAATTTATTTTCCGCTCAGTCCTGAGTCCTCAGTCCTCAGTCCTTATCTTTCGCTGCTTCAAGTTTCACACTGAAGGTGGTGCCGAGTCCAATCTCGCTTTGCACATCAATCGTCCCTTGATGTTCTTCGATAATTTTTTTGGTCACCGCAAGCCCCAACCCGAAGCCCGTCTGTTTGGTTGAAAAATACGGTTCAAAAATTTTATTTAAATTCTCTTCGCTGATGCCGGTGCCGGTATCGGCGATTTTGACTTCAACATGACCGTTCATTTTATGCACGCTCGCCATCAGGCTGCCGCCCGATGGCATCGCCTGCAACGCATTGATTGCAATATTCGATAAACAGGATTTCAATTTTTCGCGGTCGCCGTTGACTTCGGCAGGCAGGTTATCTTCGTCAAGTTGAATTTCAACACTTTGATCGTCAGCCTGCGGACGAATCAAAGCAATTGTTTCATCCACGAGCGAACGCATATCGAAAGTATGCACGGCGAGATTTGCCGGACGACCATAATTCAACAGGTCGCTCACCATGCGATTGAGCCTGACGATTTCATCTTTGATTGAAGAAAGTAATCGCGTGAACTGCCCGCGTTGCTGGTCATCGGCGGGCGCAAATTTATTGCGCACCAGGTCGATTGAAAGGTTGATAACATTGAGCGGATTGCGGATTTCATGCGCCACCGATTGGGTGAGCCGACCGATGACCGCTGCGCGTTCCGCCTGATTGAGCTTTTCTTCGAGTTCGCGTTTATGTTTGAGTCCGTCAATCATTTCATTGAAGGTTTCCGCAAGTTGCCCCACTTCATCATTGCGAAATACGTTGACGCGAAAATCAAGTTGGCTATCGGCGACGCGGCGGGCGGCGCTTGCGAGTTCCTGAATCGGACGGGTGAATTGCCAGCCGATAACAACCGCGATTGCCAGCGCAAAAAGCAACAAGATGGTCGTCAGCCATTGCCGTATATTCGAGAGTTCCTGATTACTGTTTGCCAGTTTGTTGGTTTCGGCGCTGATTTGACTGATGATGGCGTCCTGCTTCATCACAATCACAATCCAATGCAATCCCAGGTTGGCGGTGTCAGTCGAGTAATAATAGGTTTTCTCTGCATACCCCTGGTTATTAACTGCGCCGACAAACGGGTCGCCGGAAAGAACATAAATTTTCTGGCTTTGATCTGGAACCGTGATGGTCTTGCCATCATCAATAAATTTTTCTACGGAGCTATCAGTAATTTTGCCGGAACTATTGGCGACAATGATGGCTTCGACAGTTTTGGGCATCTCATCGGGTGAGATCGTTTCATAAAGATATTTGTCGCTGCCCAAACTTGCGGTTGCGATGCTGACGGCTTGCATTAAATCACCAAAGCCATTGTTAATCACCCCCTCGACACTTTGTCTCTGCTTTTCAATTTCTTCATTGATACGCCGTTGCGCCCAGTAATCGAGCGCCAGCACGACGCCGATGGTGAGCGCCAGACAAGCCGCCAGCAACAGCACCAGGCGGGCGCGAAAAGTTTTCAAAAATTGAACCGCTTCCGGCATCGCAAATTTCCCATTCGATAAAAACCGTGCTGTTCAATCATAGCACAAAGGTTTTCCGAATTTGGATTTGATAAAGTTGCGTTGAGGTTGCTTCTTGTCGTTAATGAGAAGTTCGGTGGATGATTTTATCAAGCCCAGGCAAATAACCTGAAAAAATTCTTGAAGTGCGAAATCGTACTGTCACTTGTGCTCGATGATTTGAAACATCCGCTGCTGTCAGGAGATGTTTGCATTTTCAATTTATCAACGAGCGCAGAACTTCAGTCGTTTGCTAAACCATATAACACCCGGTTCATCTGGGGTTCGGGCAATTTTGAGTGAGCCAATTATTGATCAGCGTCGCGCATTAAAATCACATCGCTCGTCTTGGTGGATTGCGTCAAGGCGAGCGATGTTCCGTCAGGCGACCAATCGAAAAAAGCAATGTACTGGGCGTTAAAATCGCTCTGCCGTTTCGGCGGGTCGCCGTTTAAAGGTTGAAACCACAAACTTAAAACATCGTCTGTTTTCCTGATATAAGCCAGATTTTGTCCGTCGCGAGTCCACCGAAAAGTGCGCGAAACAATGTTGAGGGGAAAAGGAAAACTTTTTATCAATTCGCCACTTGCAAACGAAACTATTTTAACGCGCCAAATTTCGCCTTCCAAACTAACGTAAGCAAGCAATTTTCCATCGGGCGAAAAAGTCGGTCTTTGCGCGAAACGCTCTTGCAAAGGCTGCGGTTTGCCGCCACTGGTCGAAATTTTCCAGACGGTTGGCGTTTCGGTGCCGAAACCTCTTTGAAACACCAGCCAATTCCCATCGGGAGAACATTCAGGAAACGTTTCATTTGCGCCGTCAGTGAACTGTGTGAGGTTGCTGCCGTCAATCTCCATCCGCCAGATATTGGAATTTCCGGTGCGGTTTGACACGAAGTAAATGTGCTTGCCATCCGGCGAAACCGCCGGGAAAATATCGTCGTGCGGATCGTTGGTCAGTTGCTTTTTGTTGTCGCCATCTGTATCCATCATAAAAATATCCCAACTGCCTCCAACGCGTGAGGCAAAGACGATTTTGCCATCGGGCGTCCATGAAAATTTTTCCCGCGGCGCGCCGACCTCCTTAAAAATCTCTTTTGGTCGGGAAAGATTTTCACCGGCGGAAACCAGAATCGCGAAATTTTCCTGAGTTTGAATCGCCGCCCAGGTTTTCGCGTCCGCCGTCACGCTGACGCTTTGATAATCGTGCAAATCACTCGTCAGTTTGCGCGTCATCCCGTCAGGATAAGAAACAAACCAAAGTTGGCGCGGTTCGTCCATTCTCTCATTCGCTGAAAATATTATGCCGCTGCCGTCGCCCAACCATGCCACGCGCCCGATGTGATTCCAACCCCGCGAAGCAAGCGCAGTTTCCTGTTGAGTCTCCACATCCAGCACAAAAATTCCTAATTCTTTGTTGTCCGCTTGTCCACCTGCGGCATAAGCAATATGGTTGCCGTCAGGCGACCAATCCGCGCCGCCCGGATAGACGGCAAAGAAATAGGGCTTGGGACGTTTGAGCCAGGTTTGCGGCTCGCTTCCGTCCGCCTTGGCAACCTCCAGATAGCTTTCGGCGGTGGCGGTTAAAATAGCCGTAGTATAAGCAAAACGATTGCCGTCAGGGGCGAAGGTAATCGGTGTGTCAAGCGAAAACGCCGGGATTTTTTCCGCCACCCCGCCGAAGGCGGGAATGCGATAAAGTGCGGCATCAGATTGATTCCTTTCCCACGAAACGTAATAGATAAAATTGCTGTCTTTGGAAAAAGTAATGCCCCAGAATTCGACCATTGTGGGCGCCGTCAATTGTAAACCTCTGGCAGCGGCGGCGGTTTGTCGCAGCCAAAGACTTTGCCGTCCATTTATATCCAACACTGTAGCGACATATTTTCCGTCGGGCGAAATGGCAGCGGTTACGATGTTGCCCGAATTGGTGAATCGCGCGAGGTTCATCGTTGGCAACGAACGACGATGGTTTTCCGAATTTCGCAATAATTGTCGCGCGCCTAACCACACGCCGAAGGCTAAACCAATGGTGGTCAGCAATACTGCAAAAATTTTTTTATTGCTGACCACCTGGGAAATATTCAGCCTGTGATGCGGTCGAATCGGTTGAACCGCTTTGGTTTCGACTCCGTTTTCGCTTGGCACGCTCGTCTTTTCCTCGGTGCAGGCGAGTGTTTTGGTTCCCGAGGCAACTAGACGTTCAATTTCAGTTGAATTTTTTAGTGCGCCATTAAAACGATAACCGCGCCGTCGAAAGGTTTCGATTAGCGGTTTGCCATTCGCGCATCTACCGAGCGTCTTTCGCAGAACATAAAGATTTTGCGAAAGATTCGATTCTTCGACCGTCGCATCCGCCCATAGCCGCCTCATCAATTCGTCTTTGCTGACGATTTGACCACAGCGTTCGACCAACGCAACGAGGGTTTCAACCTGCTTCGGAGTCAGCGAAACGACCTCTTCATTTTTATACAGCATCCGATGAGTTGCATCGAGACGAAAATCTTCAAACTCGTAACTGGATAAATCGTCGGGTTTATCCGCTTTGAAGTTATTTTGAAGATACTTTGAAGATACGTCTAAAGACATTTGTTCCACCTCTGTCATAGCCTTTAGTTCGTGTGCAGGAGATGTAATTTTTTGAAGATGTTGGCGGGCGCGATTATACGCCCGAAACAAAATTAAAAGCAATCGTTCTACCGGGCAAAGTCTCGGCAGATTCTCAGTCTTTTGTAAGAGTTTCGGCGCCTGATTCCAACGATAACCTGATAACAAATTGAAAAAGAGAGGTGTTTATGGCTTTTGTTATAAAATTTGCAGATGACAATGATTTTTATGCCAATATTGATATTAAGGTAGGCAAGGGCTCAGGCGGATGGGACGACATACTATTGGTCAAGGCTTTGCTGAAGTTGATCTATTCTCCAAATAAAGGGGTTTATAAATCTCCTTTACCTAAACCGCTGACCGTAAGTAGCCGTTTCGACAATTCGACGGCAATATTAATCAAGCATTTCCAGCACAGGTTTCAAAAAATGCCGCGCCCTGATGGGGTTGTCAGTCGAACTTACGAGCGGCTAATTTCCGACGCAGGAAAATACACCATCATCCACCTGCAACTGGAGGCCCAACGGGTCTTGCGACTTCTTGAAAAACCCGGAACTGTACTTAGCTATTTGAGATTAACTTACCCTGAACTGGTAAGTTCGCTATCCACTAAATCGGCGCCTGGAGTTATGTCTGAAATAGCCAGCAATGAAGGTGGCGCTCATGAAATATTTAGGAACCCTTAAGTAGCACCACACGGCGCACAAGTGATAATACAAACCGGTTAGGGGGCAGTATCAATTGGATATGAGTGGCTGGCGGCAAAACCAGGCGTTTAGGTATGGTGGCTTTAATGTGTCAGAGGTTAGCCAAGAGGTCAGGCTCCGGATAGAGCTTAAACAATTCGCTACAAATTTCCCAAGTCATGACTCGCGTTGCGCCTGAAAGTCGCCGCGTCACTTTTCACATTGCGCTGCAACTGTAGCAAAATCCTCAACAATAACTGTAAGCGATTGTGATAAAGATGTCTCGATTCCTTGGGTCAGCCTTCTGAGAAGTTGTTACATCCATTCTATCTCAATGCTTAACTCGACAGATCATGCAAAAAAGTTGTCAATTAAGTAATCCCTGTAAGTTGGCTCAAGCGTTTTAAGGGCATTATCGGGATTTAGGGAATGCTTTTGCACAGGAAAGGTTATTGTTGAAGCGCGAGACGGGGATCGAACCCGCAACCCTTGGCTTGGGAAGCCAATGCTCTACCATTGAGCTACTCGCGCCTGTCAAATTGCGTTTGTATGTTAAGCCTCACTCACGCCCTTGTCAACGATGCGCTTTAATGCAGACCGGGCACCGCGTACCGCAACACAAACAGAAAGGCAAAGAGGTAAACCAGCCAGTGGGCTTCGCGCCAGCGACCGCTGACGAGTTTGAGCAGCGCATAAGCAATAAAGCCGAATGCAATGCCATCAGTGATACTAAACGTCAGCGGAATCATCGCCATCGTCAAAAACGCCGGTAAGCTTTCGGTAAAATCATCCCAGTCAATATCGCGCACATTGCGCATCATGAAACTGCCGACCACAATCAATGCCGAAGCGGTAATCGGATAAAGCGTAAAGCGGCGCGTCACCGACGCGCCGCCAATCAACACACTTTCAGTTATCGGATAGCCGCCACTGATGGCGCTTACGAGCGGCGAAAAAAACATCGCCGCGAAAAACAAACCAGCGATGACCAGTCCTGTAAGTCCCGTGCGTCCGCCGGCTGCGATTCCTGCGGCGCTTTCGATATAACTGACCATCGTCGTGTTGCCGACCACTGCCGCGCCGGTCGTGCCGATGGCATCGGCTAAAAGCGCACGTCCCATTCTCGGCATCTGGCCTTCGCGCATCAAACCCGATTGTTTCGCCAGCCCGATCAGTGACCCGACGGTGTCGAATAAATCAAGGAAGAAGAAGACAAAAATAATTGCAAACAGATTTTCCCGAAGCGCCCCCCAAATATCGAGTTTAAACAGCGTCGGCGCAAGCGACGGCGGCAGGCTCACAACCGACGCGGGCATTTTCAAAACGCCAAGCGGTATCGCTACCAGCGCAGCGATGACGATGCCAAATAAAATCGCGCCTTTGATTTTGCGAGCCAGCATAATGGCGGTTGCCAGTATGCCAACGATAGCGACCATCGCCGCCGGGCTTTTCAAATCGCCGAGCGACACCAAGGTTTCTGAATGCAGCCGCACCAACCCTGCCCACTCCATGCCAATCAAAGTAATGAATAAACCGATGCCCGCAGCGATTGAACTTTTAAGCGATTCGGGAACCGCCGCAATCAACTTTTCGCGAAACCGAAAAGCCGAGGCGAGAATGAAAATAATGCCGGAAATGAAAATAGCCCCAAGCGCTTTTTGCCAACTGATGCCGAGAGCTATCACCACAACATAGGCAAAGAAAAAGTTATGCCCCATCGCCGGAGCCACCGCCACCGGGTAATTGGCAAGCAAAGCGATTAACAATGTGGAAAGCGCCGTGATGATACAAGTCGAAGTGAAGACCGCTCCGGCATCCATGCCTGCCGCACCGAGCACCACAGGCTGCACAAAAATGATATAAGCCATCGTTGCAAAGGTCGTCGCGCCTGCAAGCATTTCGGTCTTAACGGTTGTGCGGTTTTCCCGGAGTTTAAATAATTTTTCGAGCATTGATTGAAGATTAAAAACACAAGAGCATCAGCAAAAAACCTCTGAATCAATTTTCGCTGATGCTCAAACGATGGAAGACCTAAACCGATTGCTGCCAAGATTCACTTTAACGTTTCATTATCTTTAGCCTGCTTCTTGGTGATATGTGGAGGAAGTTTGGTGTAACTATCTAAAACCTCCTGTTTGTGAATCGGATTGGCATTGTCCAAAATGACATGGCGCACCATCACCAGCAAGCGCTCGCGTTTGCCTGCGAAACGACCGGTCAACGGGTGCTGACCGGTCACATCAACCAACCCTTCGCGCACCCATTTCCAGAACTGTTTTTGCGTCGTCCAGAATTCATTATCATTGGCGCAAACGATGCGCGCATTCTTTTTGACTTTTTTATTTTCCGGTTGATTATCGGTCATATAGAAATTGTGCTTTGTACTTTGTGCCTCGTACCTGATCATCACGAGCCTGATTAACGCGAAACACTAAGCGCAAAGTACAAAGCACGACCAACTACTTGCCCAACACTTCCGCGACCTTTGCGCCCATATCGGCGGGGCTTTTGACAACGTGAATGCCTGCGGCTTCCATTGCCGCCATTTTTTCCGCAGCGGTTCCTTTCCCTCCTGCAATGATGGCTCCGGCGTGTCCCATACGTCTGCCCGGCGGCGCGGTCTGTCCCGCGATAAACCCGATGACAGGCTTTTTCATGTGTTCTTTCACGAATGCCGCAGCGGTCTCTTCGGCGGTGCCGCCGATTTCGCCAATCATAATCACTGCGTCGGTGTCGGGGTCTTCGTTGAAGAGTCGCAAAGCGTCTGTGTGCGTGGTGCCGATAACCGGGTCGCCGCCGATACCGATGGCAGTTGATTGACCGAATCCCGCAAGGCTCAATTGATGCACGGCTTCATAGGTGAGGGTTCCGCTGCGCGACACCACGCCGATGCGACCTTCACTGTGGATGTGACCGGGCATAATGCCGATTTTGCATTTGCCGGGAGAAATAATCCCAGGGCAATTCGGCCCGATGAGGCGCGAATTTTTGCCCTGCAAATAATCGAACGCCTTGACCATGTCGAGCGCCGGAATGCCTTCGGTGATGCAAACGATTAAAGGAATGCCGGCGTCGGCGGCTTCCATAATCGCATCGGCAGCAAACGGTGGCGGCACATAAATGACGCTGGCATTGGCGCCCGCCTGTTTTACCGAATCGGCAACCGTATTAAAAACCGGAACGCCTTCGTGGGTGGTTCCGCCTTTGCCGGGAGTGACGCCACCAACGATGTTGGTGCCGTATTCAATCATTTGTTTGGTGTGAAAAGTGCCTTCTTTACCGGTGATGCCCTGCACCACCAAGCGAGTATTTTTATCAACAAGTATGCTCAAGCTAATCTCCTAATGGTTAAGTCATGATGGAAAATTTCTGATTTCAAAAGACGAGCAATATAGCACATCGCTTGAAAAATTGTGAAGGCACGCGGCAAGGCGCATTTGTGAGCGTGGATTAGCCAGAGCTTCATCTGGCTCAACAAAAAATGAAGCGGTGAAAAGGTGAATTGAGTTAAACTGGCATACTTCATTCACCCAACGAAAATCCAAAACCATTTTCGAGGCGAATGCTGAAATCAAGGAAAGTTGTCAACTCACCTCTTCACGCTACTGCTTCATCAAATTGATGAAGCAAAGCTATCGGTTCACGACAAATTGCGCCGGTGGCACGGAAACCCGCGCATCCGGGTTGTAGTAATCATAGAGCAACGACGGTTGCGCTTTGGCGTTGATTTTCAGTCGCGGGCGAAATGTAAAACTGAAATCGATTCCGCCCGGTTTTGACCAGAGATAAATCACCACACGGTCGGGCGTGACATCAAATCGCGATACCGACGCGCGACGTAAACTTTCGACATCGACATCCACCCCCGGTGGCAATCCGACTTCAAGCAACATCATGCCGTAGCCGGATGCGACGCGCTCGGCGTGAACCGTACAAGTGACGGTTTCGCCCTGCTTGATTTCGGTTTTGTCGAACCCGACACGCAAGCGCAGCGCCCCATCATCGCTGATGCCTCGCGCATCTTTGTCATCCCATCTCAAGGTTGAACGGGTAACCACTGCGGCGCTCAAGGTGCGCGAAGCCTCGGTTCGCAAGCTCACGCGATGCGTCCCCGCTATGTCAAAGATTTGCGGGAACCTCGCCGTCAAATCAACCAAAGCCGGTTCACCTGCGTCAACCTTCACTTCAACGATTTGTGAAGCCCCGTCATCAACCTGAATTTCAAACTTCAAGGTTGATAATTTCACAGTGTCGTCCTGCGAAGCCACCGCAATAATTGCCCGCAACGCATTGATAGTTGCCTGCGTTGAATACCAGATGCCATATTCATCCTTGCTCTGCACAATGAAAAGCAAGCCGCGCCGCGCCGCCTGCGCAAACGCTTCACGCTCTTTCACGTTAGGTTGTTGGCTGAGGGTCATCAATGCTTCAACAGCAAGCCCTGTGGTTTCGATTTTCCCCGCGCGCCCCCAGCCGTAATAAGGCGTGTAATCAACCCCCCAGTGCAATGCGCCCGATGATGCATTTGCCAGTTTCAATAGTGTGTTCGCAGATTCGCTTGCCGCCTCTACCCGTCCGGCTTTGAGCGCCGCCAGCACATAAAGCGCCAGCGCATAAGCATCATCGCCTTCGCGTGTGGCGCGCGCCAGAAAATCCAAGCCTCTGACAATGGCTTTTTGCGGGTCGTTTTCCGTAGGCTTTGAATCCGCTGCTGATTGCGCTTGCGAAAAGACCAGTGAGCAAACAACGGTTGCCGAAACCCTTGCCGATGATTCATTGGAACCTGCATAACCATAGGCGCTCCACCCACCATCAACGCGCTGTTCATGGGCTAAATAACGGCGCGCTCCGTCAAGCGCCGCTTCATCAACCGCTGCAAATTCTCCGGCTTCACTCAGGAAACGCGCGATGTAGGCAGTAAGCGGCACATCCGGGCTTGAGCCGTTGAAGTACGCATATCCTCCGCCTGGTGTGACAAACGAACGCAACCGGGCAATCCCTTCACCAAGATATCGCAAAGCCTTCTGTTCAATCGCTGGCAGCTTGCGCCCTGTGCGTTGCAGATATTGCAATACGATGAGGTTCGGATAAGTGCTGCTCGTGGTTTGTTCAGCGCAACCGTGCGGGCGTTGCAAAATGCCTTCGATGCCTTCGACCGCGTGAGCAAATAAATCGGGGTAAATTTTCAATTCAACTCGCGATGAACCGTTGATCGTGCGACCTGGCACCTGAACCTCCATTGTGGTTTGGCGCTGGAACAAATCCGCAGCGGTTTGCCAATTGTCGCGCCCATCGAACCGCACAGCAACAGGTCTGGCAACCCGGTCGCCGTCATCGTCGCCAATTGCTGAGGCTTCCTGTTTGAACTCGCCCGCTTTGATAGCTTTGAATTGAATGCGCGCCGTTGCCGAATCATTGGCAGCGGCGCGCAGGGTCTGTTCGGCATCTGCAAATAGCTGCATCCAGGCGGCGGGCGCGAGTTTGACGTTGACGCTGGCAGCGCGTTTCTGGAAGTTTCGCGCCACGACCGGCACTTCGATTTCATCGCCAATGGTGAGCGATGGCGGCGGTTGATGTTCGACAAAAAACGGTTGAAATGCCCGCAGGTCAGCGGTTGTTGTGCCAATCAAACCGTCTTCGGTTGAACCGATAACCGCCATGCGCCAGGTGGTGATGGAATCGGCAACCTTGAATTTCAATTCGGCGTGCCCTTGCGCATCGGTTACAAGCGTCGGTTGCCACACCAGGGTTTCAGGAAAATCCTGGCGCAATCGCGGCGTGGTTGCCGGATTGGCGCGTTGCGGAAGGCTCGCGGTTTTTTGGTCGCGCGTTTGCGAGGCCGACACTTGGGTGCTCTCAGTTTGCAAAGAAGTTGGCTCTGCGGCAACCATCACCGTTTCGCTTACGCCACCGACATTCAACTCCACATCAACAATCGTGGTTGCCGAGAGACGAACATCAATACTCAAAAATTCTGATGATTTGAATCCCTGTGACTCGACCTTTAAAGAATATTTTCCCGGACTCAAACTCGAAAATCCATAGTAGCCATTATCATCGGTTTTGGTTTGTAACACGACGTTGGTTGCTTGATTGGTCAGGGTCACGGTCGCGCCTGGAATCACTGCGCCGCTCATATCAACGACAATTCCGCTTATCGCGCCGCCCAACCCGGCAGGTAACACTTTTCTGCGATTCGTTGAAGTTTGATTGCTGTTTTTTGATTCATTCGCTTGTTGCAGCGCGTCCTCTCGGGATTCTTCGCGCACGATTTGATCATATGTTGCAACCGAAAAATTGATGGGTTCATTCACCCCGGTGAACCAGGTTGCCAATCCCGGTTTTACTGAAACACTCAACCAGATGCGGCGAATCGTTTGGGTTATCGGTTCAAGGGTTGTCTTGTCTACCGCAGGCGCATTCACCGTCGCCGCTACACGTGTCACTTGCGGGCGCACGCCGTAACGCGCCGTTTCATTGATATTGATTTGCAGCGGGTATCCCCAGGGGTCGCGCAGGTCTTGAACAGGTATGCCGCTGTCGTTCAAATAGGCTTCAAATTGCGAAGCGTTTTCGGGAAACGCCTGTTTATTAATGAAGCGGGTGGTTAAAACGCGGCGTATCGCTTCGCGCTTGTCGGCAAACCAATCGCGTTCGAGTTGAAATAATGTGAGGTCATCGTCGTAGCGGTCTTTATCGAATTTGCGATTTTTGCCGGTCGACATCACTCGCAATTCATAAACCGAACGCGAACGCGAAGGGGTATAAATGATTTTATAGGCTTCGCCCCAGGGGTCTTTGGCAGAAAGAAACGATGCGCCATAAAAACGCAGTTCCTCGAGAATTTCCGCAACCCGATTTGGATAACGACCTTTCCGCGATTTGAACCCGTCAATCGCGCGGATCAATTCGTTGTTATAGGTGGTGTCCCAGAAAGCTCTTGAATATTCCACCAGTCGAAAATCATCGTTCGTACCGGGTTGTTCATCGGGACCATTGGATAAAATATCCACCGTATAATTTTTATCGCGCACGGCGAATTGCACCCGGTAAAGATTGCCCCAGAAATCTGCGAGGCGGTCGAGTTCAATGCCGTGACGCGCCAGCAACCGCTGCAAACTTTCGCGGTCGCGCGGCAATGCGGCAAGCGATGGTTTTCCGAGTATCCAGTTGATGGTGATTTTCAATGGTTCAATTGCATCATCAAATTCTGCTTCGACGCTTTCACCCTCAGCCCGCGCTGAATATGAACGATACCGGTAGCCGTTGCCTGTGCGCTGCAACAGGGCATCGGCAATCAGTTCGAGGTCGGCGGGAAACGGGCGCGCTTCGTCGAGTTGTTCGAGGTCACCGAGCGTGACATCCGAAACCGCCTCGTGCCAGTTGAAAAATCGCGAATAGTACGCGCCGAAATAATTGCGCCCCTGCCCCGATTCGCATTCGGTTCGTTCGCGTTCTTCGACCGCCGTATCATAGACCACCACGCCAAGCGAGGTTTCGCGCCCGCGACCATCAGGCGCATTTGCGGTAAAGCTGAGGCGCGTCGCTTCACCGGGTTTCACCGAATCGCGCTCGAATCGCGCATTTAACGAAAGTGTGCGCCTGGTCGGATAAAGCACGCTACGTGTCGCAAACCGCCGGGCGTCCCAACGATAATCGCTTGCTTCCTGCGGGTCATAAGCGACAATCGTGACGCGACCTCGCAAGTCGGCGGTCGCGTCGAACTCCAGGTTTGCGTGACCTTCACGAACCGCGACCTCTTCGACGCGAAGCAAACGATTATCGGCAAACAGTTCGACCAACAGTCGCGGAATGCTCTCTCTGGTTGATTGAATTTCTACCTGCAAAGGTTCGCCGCGATGATAAAGCGCGCGCGGCGTTTTGATTCTCAGCGCGTCGCCTCCGGAAATCGGCAATTCCTCAGAAATGGCTCCTGTAGCCCCTTTCGCGTCACGCGCCGAAAGTTCAAGTTGTAAATCTTCGGCTTCCTGTAGTCGCGCATCGGGTTCAATCAAAGCGATGCCATGTTTATCTGTGCGCGTGTGAATTGTAAAAAGCGGCGGCAAACCTTTTTCATCCGAGCGGTGTTTGTATTGCGCTTTCAAAGCCATATCAACCGTTGCCGGTGTGCCGTCGGCATAGTTCGCCACCGCATAAAACCTGAGCGGCAAGGCAGTCGGTTGTCGTATGTCGGTTGAAAAAACATAGAGATGAATGGCGTCTTTAGTGACGCGCAGACGAAAGCGGCGTTCTTCGCTGCGCCCGGACGCGGCTTCGGTATAGCGCGCGACATAATTGATGTCTCTATATTTAGAGTAATCCGATTCTTTGAGTTTTTGGTGTTCATCGGTAAGCGCGATTTGGGCGGTGAACGCGCCGTCTTTTTCGGCTTCGCCTTCCCATACCGCGCTTTCTTCAACCTCCCATTTCTGTGCTCTCCAGTTCCACTCGCGCTCTTCTTCGCGGGCAACGCGCACACGCCCGGCTTTTACCGGTTCACCATATACGAACGCGGCGCTAACTTTCACACGAGCATCTTCATCAGGGAGATAAAACGGTTTATCGGGTTCGACATTCACGACAAAGGTCGGCAATTCATAACGACTGATGCGCACGCTGGCTTCGGCAAGCTGATTATCCTGGTTGTGAATTTCGACTTGATATTGCCCGAGTGGCGCGGTCGCGGGAATTGTCCAATCGGCTGTAGCGACGCCGAAACGGTCGGTCACTAATTCGCGTTCAAAAACGTTTTTGTATTCCCCGTCTTCAATTTCGACGGTCAGGTTTTCGCTTTTGCGCGGGCGACGCGACAACCCGTCAAAAACCAGTGTGCGAATATGCAGAATTTGACCGGGTTGATAGAGCGGTTTGTCTGTGGTGATGATGGCAGCAGCGCGGTCATAAAAATCCAGTTCGCGTTCTTCTTCTATTCTGAATCCCGGACGGGTGGCAACAATTTTCAAGCTGCACTCAATCTGCTCTTCGTGTTCATCGGTCACTGGTGGCAAAAGGTCAAAGGCAACGCTGCCATTGGCTGAAGTCATACCCTGCCGGGTTTCCGCTTTTTTAGTTTTCTCATCATAACTTTTGAGCGCAAGCGCCGCTTCAACATTCACACCGGCGACCGGTTGGTGGGTCAAAGGGTTTTCGGCAAAGACGCGAATGTGCGCCGGTGTGCCTTGTGAAGGTTCGGTTGGCGCGATGATTCTCAAGGTGAATAAATCTTTAAGCATCCAGCCAAGCGCGCGAATGCCCGCGACTTCCTGCGCCTGGTTATACCGGGTTTCGACGGTTTGCAAACGGTAATGCACGCGCGTCCAGGTGAGCATTTGCAAACGTTCCTGCCAGTTTTTTTCATCAAGGAGTTCCCGCCACACGATACGCAGTTGCAGCAAATTTTCACCGCGTCGAAGCGTAACCGATTGCGAAACTTCTGCGAGTTTTTCATTATCCGAATCGATTAATTCGATGGTGAAAGTTGCGGCGGTCAAGTTTGCTGCGTGTTTAACCGGCACGATGATGAGCAAGGCATCGCGTTTTAATTCAGCCTGCATCGCCGCTTCATCGACAACGGGCGGCGCAGGCGCGGCAAGAAATGAAAAGGTGAAAAAGGCAAACAGGCAGACGACGGCTGGCAGCAGCCGGAAAGCAGCTTTTTTCATGGATGTAGCCTCCTCTAAAGGAATGTCGGCGTCGGTTTGGTTTTATATTCGGGCTGAGCGGAATGCGCCTCCGGCTTCAGTCTTTCGATGTTTTTTAACTGACGCTGGCATTCACGGATTTTATGAGCGGTAAATCTGGTTCACGGGATTTCACTGAGAGAATGTGAAGGCTTGGAAATTCTTGCAGGAACATTTACGCAAAAAGCAGTAGCCCAAGCGTCAGCGCGGGCTTAGTGTATCTGCCAGCCTCCCTCACGGTCGGGCTACTGCCGCTTAACTTAATAACCTTACTCGCTAAGGGCGGGATAGTCTCACCTGGCGGCTTCGATGTTCACGCGCAGCACGAATCGGGATTTATTATCGAATGTGCAATCGGAGCAAATCAATTCAACCTGATACCAGGCGCTTCGCGGCGCGCGAAATTCAAGGGTTTGATCAGCATATAAAATTCGGTGCTCGCCTAATCGGCTCCAATCGTCGAAAAGCGAGTTGGTTTGGGTGTAGTAATTAAATCCTAATGCCCTTGCCCGTTGTGGAAATTTCTCGCCTGAAATTAAAAGCTTCTCGTTATCGCGAAGCGCCACGTAATAACTTCTCAGACACCCGCCTGTTTCCAGACATTCCTCTTTGTCGAACACAATATTTAACGGCAACTGTGAAATCGGATGCGGCGGATGCAGTGCTTGAACGTGACTGCCGAGCGAACTTTTTGACGCATAAATCAACCTGCGATCTCCTTTGATTGCGGTCTGCCACCTGGGCGGCATTCGTTCTTTATCGCTATCAAGGGCTTTGCCGAATCCGAACATCACGGGAAATATCAATCCGAGCGCCAGCAACTGATTTCGCAAACTGCGACGTTCGCGTGAACGCATCAAGGCATCCTGTTCAGCAGCCTCTTCGATGGTCGCGCCAAGCGAGGTGATTTTGCCGCGCGCTTTGCTGATCCACGATTCGGGCAGATGTACAAGATTATCCGTGCCGCAGTAATAACAGGTCTCACCGAGGGCATCGTCTTTTATGGGAAGCGGCGCGGCGCATTTGCGACAACCCATTGGCGCACCGGCTCTTTTGGGAGGCAAAGCCGCAAGCGCCGCCTGAATGCGCTGTCGCGAATCGGTGCGACGGCGACCATAAACGCCGAGGACTATCGGCAATCCGAGCGTCGTAAACATCAACGCGCCGATTACTGAGAAATATTGCGCGTTGGTTAAAACGTCGGCGAGATTGGCGTGAATCGTTGAACTGATGGCATCCGTGCCTTTGCTGATGGCGATGCCTGCAAAAACAAAAACCAATGGCAAAAGAAAAAGATAGCCGAGTCCCAAAGAAGCGCCCGCCCACAGTCGCAAAAATCTGCCGGGCGGGTTTCCCAAAACCTTAAAAAGTTGTTGCGCCTTGGTGCGTTTGGCAGCCGCTTCATCTTCAACTTCACGCAGCGCGCGATAGGCTGAAGGAATAACCACCGTCGCCTGACAATAAGGACAGGCAACCGTTTCGCCAGCCGTTAAGGGAACCGCCGCGCCACACGCCTGACAGGTCAACACCTGCAAAGCGATTTTCGGCGTGTGGGTTGCTACATCTTCGGCTGAGGATTCCGGCATGGCGATTCTTTAAGAGATGACCCGCAAAGCATGCTGATAAATCTTTGCGTCCTTCGTGTCCTGGTGATGTTGTCAGCCCTCGTCTAAATGCAATGGCTTAAAGATTGATAAGCCGCTTCTACTGAGGCGGTTTTTCGGCGCTCTTTTTGGCGGCTTCGGTCTCTAATTTTTTTGCTTCATCGGATTTCGGGTCTTGTTGCAAAGCGGATTTCGCATCGCGCAAAGCATCATCGAAATTCGCCATCAATAAATAGGTGTTGCCTCTTTCAACATAGATTTCGGCGCTTTTCGGATTCATTTCGATGGCGTGAGTGAAATCCTGTATGGCGTTGTCATAATCTTTCATTTCCCGAAACGCCGAGGCTCGCAAACGATAATGACCGGGCTTGCGTTCAAGTCCGATGGCTTCGGTCATATCAATCACCACTTCATCATAAAGTTTGATTTGATAGTAGGCATTGGCTCGCGCTTCATAGGCAGCGACCGATTGCGGACTCAAGCGAATGACTTCTGTGAGGTCAGCTATCGCTTCATCGTAGCGTTTCAATCCCCAGAAGGCGACGGCTCTGGCGTTATAGTAAATCGCTCGGTTTGCCTCTATCTTGATGCATTCGTTGAAATCCTTGACGGCACTTTCAAAATCTTTTTTCGCAGTGTAAATTTTGCCGCGTTCAAAATATGCCGGTTCTTTATTCTCTAAATAGCCGAGCGCCCGCGTGGCATAATCGAGCGCCGCATCAAAGCGTTCTTTACTTGCTTCATTTTTGGCATTCTTTAAAAGGTCGGCGGCTTTTTCGTTATTCTTGCGAAGTTCGGTGTTTTTAAAATCATCCTGCGCATTGGTCGTTAAAGCATTTGTAAAAACCCAGGCAAATACAACAACGGTAAACCAAAAGACAGTTTGGTTTTGGCGTTTCAGCAAATCATTCCACATCGCTTCACTCCCCTGCTTTTGAGAACGTCGTAGACGAATTGTTAAATAGGATTTTATTTTCCGCCGGTTTTCGCAAACCACAAATCTTTGGGCGTCACGAATGGCGAAAGCAGATGCAGCGCGACGCCTTCGAGGTCTGCGCGATGGGCGACGAAACTGCGGCGATGCGCCAAAAATACACACGGCGCGTCTTCAAGCAGAAGCCTGGTCACCTCTTTGTAAAGCGACTCGCGCCCTTCACGATTCATCACCGCGCGCGCTTCATCGGTCAAGCGGTCAACATCTTCGTTGGCATAAGTGCCGATGAATAAATTCCGGTTGCGCGAATTGAACAGCACATAGGTGAAATTATCCGGGTCGGGATAATCGGCATACCAATCGCGTCCGACAATCGGCGTGGCGCGCATTCTCAGCGTGCGTTGCAATTCCGTTAGTCCAATGTAGCGAAACTCAGCGCGAATGCCGACTGCCGCCAGATCGTCTTTCAAACATTCAACCGTGGGACTCACCGAATCCGACCAACAGATTTCGGTATCGAATCCGCCGTCGTAGCCTGCCTCTTTCAGCAATGCAAGCGCGCGTTCGCGGTCGTATTGATAAATCTGCTGAGTTGGGTCGTAACCGAGAAGCCCTGGCGGAATCGGTCCCACTGCCGGTTCCGCCATTCCCGCATAAACCTCTTGAATAAACTGCTCGCGATTGATGGCGTAATTGATGGCTTGACGGATGCGCGGGTCATCAAATGGCGGACGCTCGCAATCAAACACCAGCATACGGGTTTGCAATTGCAACGCTTCAAGCAGGTGAATTTCACCGACCCGTTGGCGAAATTCATCCAGGTAGGTAAGCGGCAAATCGCTGACGTAATCAAGGTCGCCTTTGATAAACGCATCAAAAATTTCTTCGGCGCTTAACCCGAATTGAATGGTCAAGCGGTCAACATAAGGCAATTCCGCATTCCAATAATTGCTGAAGCGTTCGAGTTGCGCCTCTTTGTTGCCGTTGACCGGTTCAAGCAAACGGAAAGGACCCGAGCCGATGGGTTTTGATTCAAAATCGAATGACGGTTTTTCGATCTCTTCACGCGGCACAATGTAGGCATAATCGACGCACAAAGTCGAAAGAAAAAATGCCACGGGTTGCACCAGTTCAAGTTGTAAAACGCGCTCATTGATCACGCGAATCCCGGCGACCGAATCACTTTCGCCGGACATAAACTCTTCCGCGCCAACCAGCGGGCGAAACACCCAACCGGCGGCATCTTCGTTTTGGCGCATCTGCCGTTCAAAGGAATATTTCACATCTTCGGCGCGAACCTTGCGACCATTATGAAACTTCGCGGTTTCACGCAAAGCGAAGGTGTAAGTGCGACCATCGGGCGAAATCTCCCAGCGTTCGGCAATCGCCGGGCGAATCTCTGCGCGTTCGCCGAATTGCACCAAGCCTTCAAAAATATTCGAGATGACTTCGTTGCGCGAAATCGAAGAGACGGTTGCCGGGTCGAGGGTGAGTTGCGAAGTTCTCAATGCAAAGCGCAAATGCCCGCCGTGTTCCGATTCCGGCAAGGTGAACGCCTCAACTTCACGGTTTAAAAGTTCGGCTTCGCGCACCAACAAATCAACCGCGCCGTTGATACCGGAAATCGAAGCCTGATTGCGGTCAACCACTTCTTTAATGGTTTCAATGGCGCGCAGCACCTGTTCGACTTCGGTGGATTGTTCATCGGAAGCCAGGCGAATCTGTTCAACCACCAGGCTCAATTCTTCCATTGCCGACGCGATGTAACGCGAAACTTTCGCCTGATCGCCGGTCGCCCGCTGCACCTGTTTGGTGAGGTTGCTCATATGCAGGGCGCGTTCGCCGATTTGTTTGGCGGTCTGCGCCTGTTCGTTGGCGGCGCGTTGAATATCGCGCGCCTGTTGGCGCACCGAATCGGCGGCTTCAAATACAGTATGGCTTTCGGAAGCCTGCACGGCGGTGGCGTCTGCGATGTGGCGTATGCGGTCGGATGAGGTCGTGGTTTTTTCGCGGATTTCATTGAGAAAATCCGAAGCGCGTTTGGCAAGCTCGACGCCTTCGTCAGCGCGTTGACTACCGGCGGCGACCCGTTCAACGGTTTCAATGACGTCTTCGCGCACCGCTTTAATCATCTCTTCGATTTCGCGCGTCGAAGCCGCCGTGCGTTCGCTGAGTTCCTTGATTTCATCGGCGACGATGCGAAAGCCGCGTCCCTGCGCTCCGGCTTGCGCGGCAAGAATCGAAGCGTTCAACGCCAGCAGATGGGTGCGGTCGGCGATTTCATCAATGACGTGGGTGACTTCGCCGATTTGTTCCGAGCGTTTGCCGAGTCGCGAAATGGTTTCGGTGGCGGCATCGATGGCTTCTTTAATTTTCAAAACGCTGGTCGCGGTGTCGGCGACCAGTTGACTGCCGGCGTCTGCCGATTGCGCGACCTCTGCGGCAAGCACCGTGGTCTCTTTGACCGATTCATCGATGCTGCGGGTTGAATTGTCAATCGCTTCCATTGAACGCGCCGTGGTTTCGGCGGATTCGGCAAGGGTTTCAGTGGATTCGGCTACTTTGCGAATGCTTGAAGCCATCTGTTCGATTGCCGCTGTGGTCTCTTCGACAAATTGCGCGAGTCCCTCGGCGCTTTGCGACACGTGGTCAATCGACGCCGCCATCTGAATGATGGAATTTGAAGTGGTTTGCGTGAGGTTGGAAAGCGATTGCAAATTATCGCCTACCGAATGCATGGACGAATTGATTTCCGAAATCGAGCTGGAGGTCTCTTCGACGGATTTGGCTTCGTCAATGACGCTGGCGGATAAAGTCTGGGTGCCGCGCAACACTTCACCGACGACCGTTTCAATGGAATCCGAAGCGCGTTGCAGGCGGCTGACGATGTAGCGCAGTTTGCGCGCCAAGCCGTCGAGGTTTAAGAGTAACTCTCTGCCTTCGCCGGTGAGGTCTTTATGAAAGCCGTTGATGGGAAAACCGAGGTCGCCCTGCGCGATGCGCGCAAGGGTTTCAAAAATGCGGCGGTCAAGCAAGTTTGACGCGACCTCATTGGATGGCGTCTGGGTTTGTGACTCTCGCGCTTTTTTTGAGACCGAGCGAGGATTTTCCATAACATTTATTCGGACTGAAGCTTTTTCGAGGCTGCTTAATCGTATATCCGCGAACCGAGAGCGTCAATTTTAATTTGCGCCGGGTTTAAGTGTACAGCATCAAAACATCGCATCGATTTGCGACGTAAGCGTATTGAGTTAATCAACACTGATGAAGATTTAAGCTGGGTATGCAGCAACAGGCGCTACTTAACTCAAGTCGCTATTTGAACAAATGCCCCGAAGGGGCCAGTGGCGCAGCCACAGGTCAACCAGCAAGGTGAATCGCGTCTCCTGCGCCCCTTTAGGGCAATGGCATGAAGTTAAGAAAAACGCTAGCGCAGACTGTCGAGTCTGCGCCGATTTAGACAAGTCCGTCCTCGAAATTTCAAGGGGGCTTCGACCAAGATTGCCGCAGGCTAGACAGCTTGCGGTACAACGGATTCGGATTGAGGTCATATGCCAACGATTTTCACGCATAGCGCCTTTGCTTTGGGCGCAACCAAATTAGCCATTGAGCAAACCGATAAACGCATCATGCTTGCTGGTGGTTTGCTTGCCGCGCTTCCCGACGCCGATGCTTTGTTGATGCGCTGGATTGCATATGGCGATGGGTTCGGGCATCGCGGCTTTACTCATTCCCTGTTTTTCGCAGTAGTGATGGGATGCGCCGTGGCCTTTCTTTTTTTGCAAATGAAATGGCATGGCAAACGCCGTTTCGTTTTTCTCGCCGGTTTATTTTCGCTGGTCACGGCTTCACATGGCTTTTTCGATGCGCTGACCACGGGCGGCTTGGGGGTGGCGTTTTTTGCGCCGTTTGATAACACACGTTACTTTTTCCCCATTCGCCCAATTCCGGTCGCGCCGCTTTCGGCTAGCGGGTTATTTACGGCAAAAGGCTTTAATCTTTTGCTCTGGGAATTTTTATTGGTGTGGATATTTATGATTGGCGCTTTTATCTGGACACACAAAAGTGTGAAGAGAAAAATTGTCGCGGTAATTTTTTGGTTCACCTGCGCGCTGATGTGGTGGGTAAAATTTTCTGCTTAACGCGGAATTGACGCGGCGCGCAAGCCATACTCAAAGGAACCATAAGAACTCTGCTTCGCGCGCTCCGGTCGAACCAGTTGTTAACCGCCTTTTTGATTAACGAGAATGCTTTTTAATTCCTCAATTTTGAATGCCGGTTTCTTACGATGTAGCATCGCATGACAATTTGGGCAAACAGGTCGAAGATCATTCACAGGGTCAATTTTATATTCTTCCCTAATTGAGGAAATTTCAACGAGATGATGAACGTGAATGAAGCCAGCACCTATTTCGCCGTAGGTTTCCCCAAAATTCATTCCGCATACTGCACACAAGCAGCCATAATGTTGAATACAAAGAGCACGAGCGACAGGGTTTCGCTCGTAAGCATTGACAAATATTTGCCGCGCTGCCCCTTCTATGTACTCTACGTCGTTCGTGATTTCCTCTGATATTAGTAATGGTTGATTATGGTCTGATATGTTGGAGTATGTTGGTTGGGGCAACGGCTTCCCCAGTTCTTTAGCAAGAAACTCGACAAGCCTTACTGAATGTGTGGTTCTGGTGGATGGGTGTTTAGATTTTCGGGCTGCACGGGCGACGATTTCAGCATGAGAGCTATACAACTCCTGATACACATTTTTGAGACCCTCGAATGTCATATTGCAGGCTTCTGATCCTGGGTTGGATGGATAGTATCCATTCGCGTTGCAATTCCCATAACAATCCTTGTCCTCAGAGAACCAAAGTTCAGAACGTTTTCGTAAATGCGCGGGGACAGAATCTTGATCAATAATGAGATGGAACGGTAGATCCCAGTCACCCAGTTGAAGGATTTCATGCCGCCCAACTTTCAGCATAATGCTGTCAGGTGCCAGCCGTATTCCCCAGCGATCTGGCCCATAGAGATGAGCAAGTTCTATTGACGCTCCCAATGCCTCAATCACATCGCTCCAATATTGATCGAGCACCAACCTGTGACATATTTCTTCTGGATCATTTTCAAGATTTACTTTGGTCATAGCGTTACTCGTTTTGCGCCTAACCTGTATTGGTTTTCTCACTCGCTAAAATCCGTTTGATGATGTCGCTGGTTGAAACGCCTTCGATGAAAGCTAGCGAACGGGTTTCGCCGCCGGCGGCTTCGACCTCTTCGCGACCGACAATCGTATCAATTGCCCAATCGCCGCCTTTCACCAGAATATCGGGCAACACCTGGGCGATGAGTTCGCGCGGCGTTTCTTCATCGAAGATGGTCACCAAATCGACACAGGCAAGCGCCGCCATCACCTCGGCGCGTTCATCCTGTTTAAGAATCGGGCGGCTGTCGCCTTTCAATTTTTTAACTGATGCATCGCTATTGAGCGCCACAATCAGCGCATCGCCGAGCGCGCGCGCTTGTTGCAAATAGCGGATGTGACCGGGATGCAGCAGGTCAAAACAACCGTTGGTAAAAACCACTTTTCGTCCGGCGTTTCGCAACCCTTCGCGCGCTTTTACCAATTCATCACGAGTGACAACTTTGCTCACCATCCCCACTCTTATAGCACACACCTTTGCGGCTTTGCATGGGGCGCGATTAAAAGTGAGACTCGGATTTCGCAGTTTCCTTGGCTGATTCATTGAAGCGATATTCGCGCCGCAAGACCTGACGCCAAAGCCAGTCTCACTTTGAAGAATTCCCCCTGCAAATTGACAGGAATTTAGTGGTGACATAGCATACGGAGTCGCTAAAAATTAAGAACGCCCGAACTCATAAGCCGAGGGCATCTTTACGGGATTCAATTCAACAGCGAGTTCACCAACATAAAATTTTGCGGTTTTAATCGGCATCTTGTGTGCTCTTAGATATTCGGTTTGGAGGAATAATGTTCAAATTCAGGTTTCGCGTTCGTCAAATCCTACCCTTTCGCCAAATCGGCGCATTGACCCTCTCACTGCTCTTTATGCTTTCAATTCCGGGTAACTTACTGGCGCAACATCTGACCCGTCGCGCGGTTGTATTATCGCCTGTCTCGAAAGCAAAAACTTCTGCCATCAAAAAGTCTGCGCTTTCGTCAAATCGCCAGACTGATAGCGGGCAACTCATCGGCACGCCGTGGACAGGCGCTGTGGGTATTGCGAAAACCACCGCCGAAATCATGGAACTCGACAGCCAACTGGCGGGCAAAGACCCTGCGCCACCAGCCTACGAATTTGCAAGACCAATAACCGACAGAAAAAATTTGCCGCAAAATCCTGAATCGCTTGCCATCGCTGCGTTTCCAGACCGCGACCCGAATACGCCTGCGCTGGAACCGCGCGCGCCGCAAACGCCTTCGACCAGTTTTACAGCGGCGACCTTGACCGATACCAACGCCTTTCCGCCCGATACGATGGGCGCTGCGGGACCGACGCAATTTCTTTTAGCGGTCAACGGGCGCATACGGGTGTTCGACAAAACCGGCGTCATTGGCACGCTCAATACCACGCTCAATACTTTTTTCAATTCGGTGCGCGGCACCGCATCAACCAACTATCCGCGTGTGCGTTTTGACCGTTTATCCAATCGCTGGTTCGTCACCGCAAGCACCGCAGCGGTGACGCCAAACAGCATCTTGATTGCCGTCAGCAACAACGCCACGATTAATGGCGCGACCATCTGGACATTCTTTGCATTTCAGCAAAATCTCGTCACTCCTGCCGGAGATGCCAATTGCCAATCGGATTACCCGACGCTTGGCATTGATGCCAACGGGCTATACATCGGCGTCAATCAGTTTTGTGGCACACCGCTGACGTTTAATAGCAGCGCGGCTTTTGTGGTGCGTAAAAGTTCTGTGACCGGCGGCGGCCCGATTGTGGTCACGGCGTTTCGCAATTTAACCGGCGGGGCAACCGGCACAGGACCCTTTGCGCCGCAGGGCGTCGATAATTATGACCCGGCGGCAACCGAAGGCTATTTCATTGGCGTTGATAATGCCGGTTTCGGTTCGCTCATTGCGCGCCGCGTTACCAATGCCGACACCACCCCTGTGCTTTCGGCAAATATTTCCATCACCATTTTGACAACCGCCTTGCCGCTCACGGTTCGCCATCAAGGCAACGCCGGCGGCGCGAACGGACAACTCGATGCCACCGATGACCGATTGATTGCTGCGCACATTCGCAATGGCAGATTATGGACTTCGCACAACCTTGGCGTCGATAACAACGGCATCGCGTCGGGCGGCGGCACACGCACGCGCAACGGTTCGCGCTGGTATGAAATTCAAAATTTAAATACCGCAACGCCAGGCGTCGTGCAGAGCGGAACTTTGTTTGCGTCTTCGGCAACCAACACGGTTGATGATAGGAATTACTGGATGCCTTCGGTGATGGTTTCCGGGCAGGGACATATGGCGATGGCGACAAGCATTGCCGGAACCAATGAATTCATCAACGCCGCAACCGCAGGACGTCTGGCAAGCGACACGCCCGGCACTTTGCAAACGCCTGCGGCGCTCACAAGTTCAACGACAGCCTACAACCCGGCGGGCGATACCGGGGCAATAGGATTTCGACGCTGGGGCGATTATTCTTACACCAGTCTCGACCCCTGCGATGATATGACCATGTGGACGGTGCAGGAATTTTGCGATGCGACCAATTCATACGGATTGCGCGTGGTCAAATTGCTAGCGCCGCCACCGGCGACCCCGGCAAGCGCCAGCCCGTCGCTTATCGGACAAGGCACTTCGATCAATGTCACCATCAACGCCAATTCAATAAACGGTTCGGCATTTTTCGATCCCGGCAATGGCTTTGGCTGTCGTTTAACCGCAAGCGTCAATGGCGGCGTCGTGGTCAACAGCGTGACTTACCAAAACCCGACTACAGTGGTTCTCAATCTCAACACTATGACCGCAAGCAGCGGCGCAAAAAATATCACCATCACCAATCCCGACGGGCAAACCGTCACCGCCAACGGCTTGTTGAATGTGAACAATTCCTGTTCGTATGCGATTGCCCCAGGCAGTCAAAACTTCACAGGGTCAGGCGGCTCCGGCAGCGTCAATGTGACAGCAGGCATAGATTGCATATGGACAGCCGTCAGTAATGATTCGTGGATTACTGTGACCTCGGGCGCAAACGGCAGCGGTAACGGCACGGTGAATTATTCGGTTGCTGTCAATAGTACGGGCAGTCAAAGACAAGGCACTATCACCATCGCCGGGCAAACTTTCACCGTCACTCAGGCTGAATTGATTTGCACCTATGGGTTAAGTAGTCTCGCCGATTTCTTTGATTCAAACGGCGGCACAAACAGTGTGATGGTAACGGCTCCGAGCGGTTGCGCGTGGACGGCTGTGAGTAACACCTCGTGGATAACCATTTCTTCAGGCGCGAGCGGCAACGGCAATGGCACAGTGAGTTTTTCAGTGGCGCGCAATTCGGGAACCACAGACCGGGTCGGGACGATGACCATTGGCGGTCAAACATTCAACGTCACCCAATACGGCACAACCTGTGTGACCGGACTCTCTCCTGCAAGCGCTTCATATGGCGCATCAGGTGTAACCAGCAGCATCACGGTTTCGGCTCCAAGCGGGTGCTCAAGACCCGCAACCAGTATGGACGGTTGGGTAACCATCATCTCAGGAGCGAATGGCACAGGGAATGGTGCCGTAAAATACAGTGTTGCCGCCAATCCAACGACCAACGCGCGCTCGACCGTCATTGTCGTCGGTAAAAAAATCCATCGCATCACGCAGGCAGGCGGCACGCCGGTTTGCAATTACACGATTTCGCCGACCTCGCAAACCTACCCGGTGACTGGCGGCTCCGGCAGCGTCACCGTCACCACGACCACAGGCTGCAACTGGACAGCGGTGAGCAATGCCGCATGGATTACGATCACTTCCGGGGCGAGCGGTTCGGGAAGCGGCGCGGTCAATTACACGGTTGCATCGAATGCCGGGAATCCTTCGCGCAGCGGAACCCTGACCATCGCCGGACGAACCTTTACGGTAAATCAGGATGGCGCGAGTGGCGGTTGTACATACACCTTGTCACCGACCACTGCGACCTACACGGCAAGCGGCGGTGCAGGTAATTTCTCTGTGACTACAACCGCAGGATGCAACTGGACGGCAGTAAGCAATGACAGTTGGCTCACCATTACCTCCGGTTCAAGCGGCACCGGCAGCGGCGCGGTCAATTACACCGTTGCGGTAAATCCGGGCACCACTGAACGACAAGGAACGATCACTGTTCAGGGGCAAACTTTCACGGTGACCCAAAGCGGCGCAGCGAGTTGCACCTATCAGGTTTCGTCAACCTATTTTGCCTTCACCAAACCGGGCGGCGCGCGAACCATCACAGTGACGACCGGTTCCAGTTGCAACTGGACTGCTTCAAGCCCGGTCACCTGGGTGACGATTACTTCCGGTTCAAGTGGCACCGGCACTGGCACTGTGACGATTTCGGTTTCCGCAAATCCCGGCTCGACGACGCGGCAAACCACCTTAACCGTTGCCGGAAAGAGCGTGACCGTTAAACAGGCGGGAACCTAACCCTTATGACGATTTGCAAATGAGCTTACTGAGGTTGAATAAGCAGTCTTTGACCGCTCTTTCACAGGCAGATTTTCAACTTGCTACCAAAATAAAAAAGCGTTGGTGAGAATCTCGCCAACGCTTTTTTATCGCCTGCAATTTTATAACAACCTACCACTGCACAACGGAAATTTCAGGACCGACATAATGTGGCGCGGCGTCACCGTCATTGAAGATATGGCGGAAACCGCCGCGATACCAGACGACAATATCTTGCCCGGAAACCGATTCACTGTTGACGAAATTATCCAACTGGGCAAAGGTTCCTGACCCGCCGGTCGAATTATAACCGTCGTCCAATTCACTGGTGCCTTTGCCGCGCAGCACCCACATATCGCCCACCGCATAAGAATCGGCAATGCCGTCGGTAAGCGCAGGTGTCAGCATCACCGTATCACCGGTCGCGGGATTTTTAATCAACAACCGGTCATCAATCGTCCCTTGACGAATGATTTTCAGTTCGGTGGCAATCGGATTCGGCCAGCTACGCAATGCCGGCCCCGATACGACATTCGGCGAGGTCCCGGCAATATCGAAATCCAATCTGAAATAGGCATGGTGATTGTGCGTATTGCAAATACAACTATTGAACACGCCGCCAAACCCGAATCGCGGTTGCAGGGTGCCGTTATTGAATAAATGCCACTCACTGATGTAGCGATACCAACCGGCTTCCATTTCACTCATGATGGTCAACTCACCGGTAGCCGGTTCAACATAAAAGGCTGCGCCGCGAAAATTTCCCGTATCGTTGTTGGTCTGTAAAAACGATTGCGGAACCGAGGTGCATTGGCGAACCCCTGTGGCGACATCCGTGCCATTTGCAGTAAACATACCTTCCTGCCATTGCCAGTCGCGATAGGGCCCGCAACGGTTGCCGTCATACAAGACATTGAGAATCGGTACGTGTGCGCGACCAAGCATACGTTTGCTGCGATAATCCACATTGCGCAGTTCAACACCCGAAGCCCTTGTCCCCGACGAAGCCGAGGGTCTGATGACCACCATGCGCCAGATTTCCGTCGTGCCATCGGTCACCACGACTTCAAATTGTCCGGCGGTGCCTCTTGCGGTTGTCGCTTGTCCGGCTCCGGGAATGCCGCAACTACTGGGCGTTGCAATTGCCGTTGTCGGAGCATTGTTTTTGTAATAAACCAATTTGCGCGTGTTCATATCGACGCCGACGATTTGATTGATGCTGCCGCCGAGAATGCCGACATTGACGATTCTATCGCCTTTGCCTTGCGGGTCTGCGGAAGTCGGCGGCATCGGCGGATAGGCTCTCACACTGCCGGCACGAAAAGCGCCGCTGAATTTCGGGTCACTGCTCACCACCGATGTCGCATCATCAAACTCTTCCGCTGAAGTGAAATCCAACTGCCCGCTGACCGTTGTAACCGTAATGTTACTGTCGGTGAAATTGCCTTCGGTTAAAAAGGCGCGTTTGTTGCCATACGAGTAGATATAAGCGCGCCAGCGATCCGGCGGCAGCGAATCGCCGTTTTCGATTCTATCAAGAAGTTCAAAAGATAAAATCCGGCTCTGCCCTTTTAACCCTTGTTTGACCGCCGCGTTATTCATCAAACCGGTTTTTATATTATCTATCGTGGTTTGATTGGGTCCTATGGGGGTGATGGTCAAGGTATATTGCGCCTGCGCTTTTGAAACATTTTGATTTCCGGTCAGCATCGTAATCATTGCGATACCAACCGCGACAAAGACCAGCAAGAATATGAAAAACCGTCGCGTCATCTTTTGAATTCTCCCATGAAAATCGAACTAAAGTGGGGTGAAGAAAGCTTTGCTTTCATACGAAAAAGTTGAATTTGTGCCCATAGACGGCATCCTTCATAGGACTGTAAACCCTAAATTGGCATCTAGCGTCACGATATGATGATTAAGAATATCCCTGCCGATTAAAACATGATCGGTCAACCCTTGTATTGATACAACTATAAGAGCAGGAAACGTAAATCCCAAAAATTCAAAATCAATGACATATCCAGGTCGTGTCTGAGGAGTACCATCATTTGCTCCTCCGACTTCAAATTCCATTATTTGTAATAAAGCCATATCTTTTACTATGCGTTCCGGTATGCAAGTCATATCTGCGCCAGAGTCGATAATTGCATCGCAATTTGTTGAAAGATTGCTATAGGAAATTTGAACACTACAAACCGGTGCCGGACAATCATAAGGAGGTATTATCGAGTAAGGGAATGGGCCAGGCATTCAATCATCTCAAGAACGGTGTAGGAATATGAACTCTTATTTTTTCACCAACTTTTGTAATATAAACAGGCACATGACCATAGGTTTCAACAAATCTTCGACTTAATGCTGGGAGATTACTGTCTGAATCCACAATCACCCCATTGCATGCTGCGACAAACTGACCGCGATACTGAATAAGTGCTGCTGCTGGAATGTACTCAAACAACCTCTTTTGTTTTTGAAATACGCTTTCGGTTGAAGGCAATGGTTGTTCAATTGTATTAAAGCGACGATTAGCATCAGCAATACCGACAGTCTCTTCCCATCGTTTATAGTTAGGCTGGAGTTTAAAACGAGTTCCTGTATAAATTGTAGGTGCATTATCTGGTATATTGAAATTAAGCATCAGTCACCTCTCGGCTCTATTTTGTTCCTGAGAAACAGGAGCATTTGACCCAGAATCACCTTTAGATAATTCTTTAAGTTGTTCAAGTCTGTCCTGTATCCATTCTCCGAGCGACTCAAACGCGCTAGGGTTCATCAGTATACTTACTTGAATTTGGCGGACAAAATGTTTTTCTGGAACTCTTTTAATTTCCTCTCCTATTGCATTAGCTTTTATGTCTATCTTATTTACCACACGATGAGGAATGGCTTGACTCTCAACAAAAAAATCAATCCTAATGTCTCCTCTTGGAGTAATACCTCCCCAAGCCCCATTTGCTGGTACTAGGCGATAATTGGGATCATATTCAAAGACAAACTCAACCTGCTGATCTTTGTTATCTTGTTCGTCTGCCATGGCATATCTCCAGCAGCCCAATTGATAGTGAAGCAAGGGCAATCTAAACATCACTAACTATCTAAAGTCAATCAGAATCTGAAGTTGACTTTCCTTATACCTTTAAATGATTCACATTAATTCTCTTAAAAAGTTAAAACCTACCAAATCTGTTGGAAGCAAGTTTAATCGGGTCGTGCATCTGTATACTTGAGTTATGCGTTCGGTAGCATAATTTGGGGTGGTAAGCAAAGTTTTCCTGCGAATTTGACACCCGAACGAATGGTTCTTTACGATTCCCCTCGTGCCTTACGAATTGTTTATCGCCCTGCGGTACTTGAGAGCCAAACGCAAACAGGTGATGATTTCCGTCATCACCTTTATCGCTATTGCAGCGGTTGCCGCAGGGGTTGCCGCGTTAATCGTCGTCCTGGCAATGATGACCGGCTTTCGCGAAGAGTTTCAGGAAAAGATTCTCTCAGGCACCGCGCATCTCAATCTGCTTCCCAAAAGCGGCGAAACCATCAACGATTATCCTGCCTTGCTTGAAAAACTGCGCGCCTTGCCGCATATCCGTAATGCTTCGCCAACGCTCTACCAGAAAGTTTTAATGCAAGGCAAACAAGATACCGACGGCGCGTTTTTAAAAGGCGTCGATACCTCCGCGCCACTTGAATCCAGCGAAGTGTTTCAATTCATCAAAGCCGGCGAGGTCACCTCGCTTACGCAATTTGAAACCGATAGCGAATCCAATGTGACCATTGACCACCTCATCATCGGGCAGGATTTGGCGACAAACATCGGGCTGAAACTGGGCGACATCGTGACCCTCATTTCACCGCAAGGTCATTTGACGCCAATGGGACTGTCGCCGCGTTATCGCGATTTCAAAGTCACAGGCATCTTTGCATCCGGGCTTGCCGATTATGATGCGACGTGGGCGTATATTTCGCTCGATGCCGCAAAGCGCCTTTCGGGTTCCGAAGATGTCGTGCAGTTGATTCAAATCAAAGTCGATGATGTCGATAATGTCAAAGCCATCGGTCGCGAAGTGCTGGCGGCGGTCGGCGATGCCTATGCCGTACAGGATTGGCAGGAACTCAATGCGCCGATTTACACGGCGCTCAGTTATGAGAAACTGCTTTCAGGAATCGCTCTGTTGATTGTCATTGGCATCGCGGCATTAAACATCATCACCGTGCTCATCATGATTGTGATGGAAAAACAGCGCGACATTGCGATTTTAAAATCGATGGGCGCAACCAATCGCAGCGTGATGTGGTTGTTTATGTTGCAAGGCTTGATGATTGGTTTCGTCGGTTTAATTTTCGGCGTGATTGTCGGCGCGGGCTTTTGCTATTTCGCCAATGCGCGAAAATTCGTCAAGCTGCCGCCCGGCGCATACGCTTTGGATTATCTGCCGTTTCATGTTCACACCTCGGATGTATTAATCGTTGCGGTCGTCACCATCTTCATCAGCTTTCTATCAACCGTCTATCCGTCACTCAATGCCGCGCGCATCAATCCGGTGGAGGGCTTGCGGTATGAATGAAAATAAAGTCGGGAGTCGAGAGTCGAGAGTCTACAGTCATAACGCGGGTGCTATTGCTGACGCACTCAATTGCAAATTCAGGTTTGGCGGACGGCAAAGAAGTTTTCAAATTCGACTGAGTAATTCCGATTTTCAAATTGAGTCAATGAAGGAGCACGTCAATGCCTGAATCAAAGGGACTCCAGACTCCAGACTCCAGACTCCAGACTTTTATTAAAGTAGAGCATTTAAGCAAGATTTATGCGACGGGCGAAAATCGCGTCACGGTGTTTAAGGATTTGAATTTAACGATTGCCGAAGGCGAAATGGTGGCAATCGTCGGCCCGTCGGGAGCGGGCAAATCCACCTTGCTGCATTTGCTTGGCGGGCTGGATAAGCCAAGCGCCGGCGCGGTAAAAATCGGCGAATTTGACATCTCAAAAATTGCTGAGCTAGACTTAACGAGGTTTCGGAATAAGAAAATCGGGTTCATTTTTCAATTTCACTATTTGTTGCCGGAGTTTTCAGCTCTTGAAAATGTCATGATGCCGCTATTGATTGCGCGCACATCTGCAAGTGAAGCCCGCAATCGTGCCGCATCCCTGCTCGCCGACGTTGGGTTGGCAAATCGCGCCACACACCGTCCGGGCGAATTATCGGGCGGTGAACAGGCGCGTGTGGCGCTGGCAAGAGCCTTGGTTTCGCGTCCCAGTTTGTTGCTGGCTGATGAGCCGACTGGCGACCTCGACAGCAAAACCAGTGAAAACATTCACCAGTTACTCAAGGAGATTCATCAAGCGCAGAATTTGACATCGGTAATCGTAACCCATAATGAAAAACTCGCGGCAATCTGCGACCGCGTGCTTCACCTTGAGGATGGAAAACTCAGTTAGGACTGAGTGCTGAGGACTGAGGACTGAGTATTAGAGAGGATGAAGTCGGAACACCGAACGATGAACTGAAAGATTTTAATTTAGTCCTTCCGGTTCATCCTTCATCGTTTTGACTTCATCGTTTCTTCTCAGTCCTCAGTCCTCAGTCCTCAGCACTTTTTACAGCGGAAGCCAATATGTTCGAGAGATACACCGAGAAAGCCCGTCGCGTAATTTTTTTCGCGCGTTATGAAGCAAGCCAATTCGGCGCAAGTCATATTGAAGCCGAACACATTTTGCTTGGATTGCTTCGCGAAGATAAACAACTGGCGCAGAAATTTTTCCGTTCCCCGCAAACCACCGTTGAAGCCATTCGCAAACAGATTGAAGGTCACACGGTGTTGCGCGACAAGCTTCCCGGTTCGATTGATTTGCCACTGTCGGACGCCGCCAAGCGCGTGCTCAAATTTGCCGCCGAAGAGAGCGACCGCGCGCAAAATCGCCATATCGGCACAGAGCATCTCTTGCTCGGCATCATCCGCGAAGAAAAATCTCACGCCGCAGAAATCCTCTATGAACGCGGACTGCGGCTGCATCAAATCCGCGAAGATTTAATGCGCTCGCAACAATCCGAACGCAGCAGCAATCAAAAACGCGAAACCCAACACCTGCATGAATTCAGCCGCGATTTAACCGAAGCCGCGCTCAATGACCAACTCGACCCGCTCGTCGGTCGCGATGCGGAACTCGAACGCCTGATTCAAATTCTCTGTCGTCGCACCAAAAATAATCCTGTGCTGATTGGCGAACCCGGGGTTGGCAAAACCGCCATCGTCGAAGGACTCGCGCAACGCATTGTTGATGGCGAAGTGCCGCCTTTCCTGCGCGAAAAACGCTTGCTGGCGCTCGACCTGTCATTGGTGGTCGCGGGAACCAAATATCGCGGGCAGTTTGAAGAGCGTTTGAAAAATATTATGAAAGAGCTTTCGGAAAATCCGCAGTACATCATCTTCATTGATGAATTGCACACGATTGTCGGAGCCGGAAGCGCCGAAGGTTCGCTTGATGCGGCAAACATTTTAAAGCCCGCTCTGTCACGCGGCGAAATGCAGGTCATCGGTTCAACCACGCCTGCCGAATATCGCAAGACCATTGAAAAAGACCGTTCGCTTGAACGCCGCTTTCAATCCGTCAAAGTTCATCCGCCGAGCGAAGAAGATACCTTGCGAGTTTTGCAAGGCATACAGGAACGTTACGAAGCGTTTCATCAGGTGCGTTATGCGCAGGAAGCCATCGAAGCGGCGGTCTATCAATCGCAACGTTATATCACCGACCGCTTTCTGCCCGATAAAGCCATCGATATTCTTGATGAAGCCGGGGCGCGCGTAAAACTTCGCGCCGCCAATCTGCCGCCCGAAGTGGTCAAGAGTCAAAAAGAATTGCGCCGTTATCAAATCAATTCCGAACGCGCACAGGCTGACCACGATTACGAACGCGCGAAAATTTTCAAAGCCAAAGAACTCGCCGAACGCGAAAACCTGCGCAATCTGCAAGAGGTTTACAATATCTCGATTCAGAGCGTGCCCATTGTGCAACGCGAAGATGTCGAAGAAGTGATTTCGCGTTGGACGGGCATTCCCATCACTTCTTTGAAAGAAGAAGAGACCACGAAACTGTTGCGCATCGAAGACGAATTGCACAAACGCATTGTCAGTCAGGCGCGGGCGATTTCGGCGCTGGCGCGGGCGATTCGCCGCAATCGCGCCGGACTTAAAAATCCCAATCGCCCGGTCGGCTCCTTCATGTTTTTAGGTCCAACCGGCGTCGGCAAAACCGAAGTGGCGCGGTCGCTTGCCGAATTTTTATTCGGTTCGGAACGCGCCATGATTCGCTTCGATATGTCCGAGTTCATGGAAAAGCATTCGGTCGCGAAATTGATTGGCAGCCCGCCCGGTTATATCGGTCACGACGAAGGCGGACAGATGACCGAAAAAATCAAACGCAATCCCTATTGCGTGTTGTTGCTGGATGAAGTTGAAAAAGCCCACCCGGATTTATTCAACATCTTGTTGCAGGTTTTGGAAGATGGGGTGTTGACCGATTCGCTCGGCAACGTGGTGGACTGCAAGAATGTCATTTTAATTATGACCTCGAACATCGGCGCGCGCTTCATTCAAAAACGCGGGCATATGGGTTTTCAATCTTCCGCGCAGGCGCAACAAACCACGATTGAAGAGGGCGTGATGCAGGCGGTCAAACAAACTTTCAATCCCGAATTCATCAATCGCCTGGATGAAATCATCGTCTTTGAACCATTAACCGAGGATGATTTATATGAGATTGTCGGATTGCTGGTCGCGCAGATGAATCGCACTTTGATTCGTCGCAAATTGCAGGTGCAATTGACCGACGATGTGCGCCGCTGGATTGTTGCCAGGACCTGCGCCGACCGGGCTTATGGCGCGCGACCGCTGCGTCGGGCTTTGCAAAAATATATTGAAGACCCGCTTTCGGAAGCCCTGATTGCCGGACATTTCGGTGAAGTCTCGGCGATTGAAGTTTTTCTCGACGGTGATGAACTCAAACACCGCTCACTGGAGTTGGAAGAATTCACCGAACCGGCGCTGGTCGAATAGCGCGTAAACTTTTTATCGTTACCTGCGTGGTGGTGGAGTCCACCCTTAATCACTGCCCATAGCAGTCAATGACTCCTACTTAGCTTACGGTTGAAGAGAGGCAAAGTAGGAGTTTTCTTTTTCCTCGATTTCCTCTCTGACATTTATGAATCATGAATTCACCATTCAATGACGCAATCAATGTCGTTTCGGAAATCGCAGAACGCTATCAAATCACAACTCTCGCGCTACTTATCAACGTCTGCCAAAAAGCGGTCAAGGAAAATGAAATCAATGTTGCGGTGGTCGGCCGGTTCAAAGCCGGAAAGAGCAGTTTCTTGAATAACCTTCTGGATATTCCTTTTCTTCCGGTCGGCGCGGTTCCGGTGACCGCGCTGATTACAGAAATCGGTTACGGTGAACCAGAAAAAGCGTTTGTGACTTTTCTTAATGGAGAAACGACCGAGATTGCGCTTGACCTGATCAGCCAGTTTATCAACGAACGCGAGAACCCGCACAATCAGAAGCAGGCGGCGCAGGTGACGATTCAATCACCGGCGCTGCAAAAATTCAACGGGGTGCGCTTCATTGATACGCCGGGTTTAGATAGCGCTTTAACCCACAACACCCAAGCCGCTTTGAACTGGCTGCCCAATGTTGCCATTGCGTTAATCGCCATGAGTATTGAAACGCCGCTTTCACAGTCTGACCTCGAACTGATAAAACGTTTGGCGCAATACACTCCAAAGGTTGCCATCCTGCTAACCAAAGCCGATTTACTGAGTGAAATCGAATATCGCGAAGTGGTTGCCTTCATCCGCGAACAAAGCCGGAGTCTGCTGGGCTATGCACCGGCAATATTTCCTTTCTCTATTCGACCGGGCTACGAGGATTTCAAACGTCAACTGGAAGCGGAACTACTCAAATCTGTTGCTACTGAATTTCACCACAACAGAGAGGAAATCATTCATCGAAAAATCGTCACCCTGCTGCGCGAAGGTCAAAACTATCTCGCTCTGGCTTTGAAATCTGCCGAGATGCGTGAAGCAGAGCGCACCGCATTGAGCCAACAACTTCTGAGTGAAAAAGATTTTGTGAAAGATACCAAAGCGGCAATGCAGTTAATCATCGAACACGCGCAAAACCATACACGAACGACGGTAAAAAAAATATTGCACGACTATCAGGCAAGGTTAGCAACCCAACTGCTGGCTGAATTGAAAACGGAGTTTCCCCAATGGACGAAAAGTCTCGCCGCTTCCCGCAAGGCTTTTGAGGAGTGGTTAAACCGACGCCTCGCCCAAGAGATTCGCGCTATTTCAAATCAGCAACACCACCAATTTATTTTGCTCATTGAAACGGTCAGGAAACAAATCATCCGCGTCTTACAGGATTTCCGCAACCGGTTTGCCGAGCGGGTTTTCAAGCTTTACGGGGTTCATCTGCACACTCAGGAAATGGCAATGGCAATCCATCCGCCACTCAACCCGGACATTCATATCGGACGAGTATTCGACCATGACTGGGAAATATTTTCGACAATCCTGCCGATGTTTTTTGTAACCCCGGTCGTGAGACAGCACTTTATCGGAAAGTTGCCGTTTCTGGTTGAAAAAAATTTATCGCGACTGGTTTTTCAATGGACGGAAAACCTCAATGACTGTCTGTCTCAGTTGAAGTTTGAAGCCGAAAGGCGAATTGATGATTTGCTTGGAACCGTTGAACGATTAACCGGCAATCAACCGAATGAGGCATCGCAAATTCGTTGCGACGTTGACCGCCTCCTTCGACTTTTGGAGAGCATAAGCCGGTCACCAAATGCTTGTTGAAAGCCTGCTACATAAATGGACGAAAGACAGTAGGCTTGTAAATCAAGTGGTGAAATTTCACCGCTTCTTGTAAAAGAGACAAAACAATTTCAGAGGAGGGTAAAAGCAACTGTGAATAAAACGCTTGCGGTGTTACTGGGGGGAGCCTTTGGGACAGGTTGTCGGTATTTCTTATCAACCTTTGTCTATTCTCTCATTGAGAAGCCGGTTTTTCCTTATGCCAACTTAATCATTAATGTTTCGGGAAGTTTCATCATTGGCTTGCTGGCTGAACTTTTTGAAGCGCGCGTTTTGATATCGCCAACCATTCGCGTTGCCATCCTGACGGGAGTCTTGGGCGGCTATACAACGTTTTCCAGTTTTGCCTTTGAAACCTACACGCTGATGCGCGATGGCGAGCAATGGTTTGCCATCCTGAACGCCGTAGGCAGTCTGCTTCTCGGATTAGCAGCGGTTTGGGCGGGTGTGCGTATCGCGCAAATTTTTTAAGTTAAAATTCAAGCGTTTGACAAACGTTTTTTTTAAGGAGAAGGGTTATGAAAATTTCTGAAGAGGGGCAACTATTGCGTATCTTCATAGGTGAATCGGATTCCTGGCAGGGCAAACCGCTTTACGAAGCCATTATTTTCAAATCGCGGGAGATGGGCATCGCAGGGGCAACGATGTTCAGAGGCCTGATGGGTTACGGCGCTAACAGTCGGATTCATACGGCAAAAATTTTGCGCCTCTCGGAAGATTTACCGGTGATTGTTGAAATCGTTGATAGCGCAGAAAAGATTGCCGCGTTGTTGCCAGCCATAGATGAAATGGTGCAGGAAGGATTGGTCACCCTGGAAAATGTGCGAGTCATTCATTATCGCCATAAAAAGTTGAATTAACCGACCGTTGCGCATCGCCCTTTCTATTTTTGCCGTATGCTTTAACAAATTTGCGGTATCTGTCATTTTTGTTACAATGTTCGGTCAAACCAGCGTTCTATTTTTGAGCGAAATAGCTTATCCATCAAAAATTATTGGACGTGCTCGGTCGTAAATTCTGGAGAGCGATTACCCAATTACGATCTTTCGTTTTGATGGGATGTTCCAATTTCGGGCAAATAATTATCATCCGGTTTGAAATTGACCCAAAGAACAGAGTTTTTTCGGAGTGCAGTTTTATTTATTATGAGCAAGCGAATACTTCTATTGATCATCGGGCTAACTTTATTAGCGGGTGTGCTTCCCTTTTCAGGAAAAATCAAACTCCTTTTTCCAACCGCGCAGGCACAAACTCAGGAAGTTTTAGTTGAACAAGTCAACATTACGCGCAATCGTCGCATTCCCGAATCCACTATCCGCATATGGATTGGTACACGTGAAGGCGATAATTACAATCCTGCACAACTTGATCGCGATGTGCGTACGATTTATGCACAGGGCTATTTTGATGATGTCAAGGTGTTTGCCGAAGACGGCACCCGCGGCGGCAAAATCGTCACCTTTGAAGTTCGTGAACGACCCTTGCTTCTGGAAATCAAATATGTCGGTTTGAAATCCATTCAACAATCGACCGTCCTTGAAGAGTTTCGCAAACGCCAGATCGGGCTTTCCAAAGAATCGCAATATGACCCTGTGAAAGCCAAACGCGCTGCCGCCGTCATCAAAGAGTTGCTAGCCAACGAAGGGCGTCCCGAAGCCAAAGTCGATACCGTCACCGAAGAGATTTCGCAAACCGCCGTCGGTTTAACTTTCCGCATCGATGAAGGTCCGCGCTTTCGCGTCGCGCAGATTGAGTTTGAAGGCAACAATGTCTTTTCCGATGACCATCTGCGTTCGCGCATGAAATTCGTCAAAGAAGTCGGCTTGCTCACCACCTTCTCTTCCAAAGACATTTATCACAAAGAGAAACTGCAAGTTGACCTCGACCGTTTGCGGGTTTTGACCTATGCCGATAACGGTTATCTGCAAACCCGTTTTGGCGAACCGCGCGTTGAACCGGTGGGCAAAGTCGGCAGTTGGGTGCCGATTTTCGGACATAAAGGGCAAGGGTTGAAAATTATCATTCCGGTCAACGAAGGGCGACAGTATCGCGCCGGGCAAATCAAAATCGAAGACAACAAAGAGTTCACCGAAGAGCAGATTAAATCGGTTTTAAATATTAAATCGGGCGATGTGGTCAAAGGCTACACGGTCGTGAGCAAGGGATTGGAAAATCTCAAGAAACTGTACGGCACGCGCGGTTATATTCAATTCAATTCGGATTTCGTGCCGGATTTCAAAGATGACCCGAACGACCCGACGAAGGGCACTGCCGATTTGACCTTCATTATGGACGAAGGCAAGCAATACACCATCGGAAGAATCGAATTTATCGGCAACACCTTTACCCGCGACAACGTGTTGCGTCGTGAAATCCTGCTTAACGAAGGTGAACGTTACAATAAAGAGCTATTCGATTACAGCACCCTCAGATTGAATCAACTGGGTTATTTTGAACAGGTCAAAGAAGAAGACACCACCGTCAACACCAACGAAAAAGAGGGCAAGGTTGATTTGACCATCAAGGTTCAGGAAAAGGGGCGTCAGCAAATCAGTTTCAACGGCGGCGTTTCCGGCATCGGTGGTTCGTTTATCGGCATTGATTATTCGACCAACAACCTGCTTGGTTACGGCGAATCGCTGTCGTTCCAGATTGCCGCCGGTAACCGGCAAAAAATTTATTCCATCGGCTTCACCGAGCCTTACCTGCGCGGGCGTCCGATCAGCATCGGATTCAATCTCTTCTATCAGGATTATCAATTCTTCGGACAGGGCTTTAATCAAACGATTGCCGACCCGCGCCTATTCGGTAATTTCGGCGGCGAATTTTTATTCACCCAAAAGACCAAAGGCTTTTCGGTTTCCTCAAGCGCGCCGCTGCAACTTTTTACGCCGCGTTTCCGTCTCGGCAGGTTCATCCGGTTGGGACTTTCATATGCGTATCGCAACACCGATATTGTTGACCCGCCGGCGCTCACTGACGAAGACACGAGCAATGATTTCCCGGTCAGTTTCCGGCAAAAAGGGGTCAGACAATCAACCCTTACGCCGACGATTTCCTATAACACGGTCAATGCTTCGATTGACCCCAGCAACGGTTCATCATTAACCATCGGGGCATCGCTTTCCGGCAGTTTTCTGGGCGGCGATGTCAACCTTATCGAACCGACGGTTGAATACCGCTTCTTCCGCCCCTTCTTTGCCGGTAAAGAACGCAATCTGGAACCGAGCAAAACCCGAACATTAGGGTTGCGCTTTTTGTTTGGACATATCAGCGCCTTCGGTGAACGCTTCAACTCCAATTCGGTTTCCTTCGTTGGCGGCACGCCGCTCTACACCAGATTCTTCCTCGGCGGCGAACAAGACATTCGCGGTTATAACATTCGCTCGATTTCACCGACCGCGCCGATTGTCGGCACCTTCAGCACCCAGAATATTTTTGCTACCGATTTATCCGGCAATCGGATGAAGGTGCGAAGACCGAATCAGGCAACCGCCAATAGTATCGCGCCAAGCGTTCTCGAACAGTTCCTGGTAACCAATCAACAATCTTCGGCACAAACGATTTTCCCATTCTTTATGGGCGGCGATACCGAATTGTTGTTCAATTTGGAATATCGCATACCGATTATTGGTCCCATCTCTTTTGCGCCGTTTTTTGATATTGGTTCGGCATTTAATCTGCGCAAACTGGATGACCAGTCGCTCACCAGTGAATTCGTTCCGGCGATTCTAAACGATGGGATTCCGGTGACCCTGAACCCCAGAGGGTTGATTGCTTCACAAAGAGAATTGCGTAAAGCAGGGGTTCCCGAACTGGGCAACAGTTTACCGCCGGGATTCAAGTTCGCTAACATTCGCGGCGACCGACAGGATGTCACCAATATCGTTTTATCGGATACCCAAGGTGGCATATTTGACAACTATCGCTACTCGCTTGGCGGCGAATTGCGCGTTCAGGTTCCGGTCATCAATGTGCCTTTCCGTTTGATATTCGCCTGGAATCCCAATGCCGATATCAATAATAGTTTCTTCCTTGAAGAAAAACGGGTGGTGCGCTTTTCCATCGGAAGAACCTTTTAATTTGAACCATTTGTCATCGAACGATTGTTCAGCAACAGGCAAAACACAATTGCTCAATGACAAATGGTTCTTCGTGTAGTTATAATCAAAATTTCGAGACGCTTTGCTGGAGTACCCAGTCCAGTCATTCAATTCAAATCTGAATAGGAGCAGTTATGGTGAAATTAAAATTGGCTGTCGTTGCAGTAATCGCTTTGGCAGCAATAACAATCAGCGCATCCGCGCAAACGACGATTCCCGATGGCAAAATCGTGGTACTCAATACCACGAAATTCCCGGCGGAAATCGGAGAGCTACGATTAAAATACGAACAAGTCGATACAAAATTTAAAGACCGTTATCAGAAACTCGATGCTTTGGGAAAACAGCTTGAGCAATTGGGCAAAGAGATTGAAGCACAGAAACAGGTATTGACCGCAGATAAATTACGAGAAAAAAGTGATCAATTTGAAACCGGCAAGCGTCAATACACGCGCGAAAAAGAAGACCTGCAACAGGATGTCGAAAAAGAGGTCGAAACCGCAACCAAGCCGGTGCGCGACAAACTGTTTCAATTCCTCAACAATTATGCAACCAAAAACAGCATCGTCATGATTATCAATCTGGCGGGCGCGGCGCAAAGCGGCACACTGGCTTATTGGGAACCGAAAGCTGACATTACCGACGATTTCATCGCCGAGTACAACAAAGCCAACCCCACACCGGCAAGCGGACAACCGGCAGCTCCTAAACCGGCAACTCCTAAACCGGCGGCGACCAAACCACCTGCGAATAATTAAGCGGAAAGGAACTCGAGTGTATGAAAATCAGTAAATTTCTCCTATTAACTTTTTCGCTTCTGATATTCGCAAGCCTCGCCGAAGCGCAACAACCACCGGCAACCGCGCCGCAAACCCCAGGGGTTCCCGGCGGTCTGAAAGGCAAGCTTGCGCTCATCAATACAGGCATGCTACAGGATGCCATTGACGAATTTCGCGCCAAACGTGAAGCCTTGAACAAACAATTCGAGCCGCGGGTCAGAGAAGCCGAACTCCTCGCTCAACAAATTCAAACGCGCGAAAACACTTTGCAAACCCAGGGCGATGCCCTCACGCCTGCCAAAAAAGCTGAACTTACCGAACAGATTGCCAGCCTCAAACGCGATTACCAGCGCAAAGCCGAAGATTTGGAAGCCGATGGCACGCGGGCGCGCGATCTGGCACTCAAACCGATTTCAGAAAAACTTGATAGATTTGCCCGTGAATACGCCGCGAAAAGAGGCATCACCATTCTGGTTGATCTGGCAAATGCCTATAATTCCGGTCACCTGGTCTGGTACGATCAGCGCCTCGACATCACCCAGGATTTCGTCAAGGAATATAACAAAGCCAACCCCGTAGCGGGCGCAGCCCCCCCGGCGGCAAATCCGGCAAAACCACAATAAGTTTTTTTGCTGAATCAACTTCAAAATAAAAAAGCGAGAGTCAGATGCGGCTCTCGCTTTTTTATTTTGAAGTTATTGGCGTCCTATAGCAGTTTGCAAAACGATTTACTCACGTTGAGGGAGTGGTCTTTGACCGCGTTTCCCGTCATACGCGGTCAAAGACCACTTCCTCAACAGCGGCTGAGTAAACTCAATCGCCAACCGCTCTAACGCTGTTGGCGATTGATTATCCTCAGTCTATGACCGTGTCGTTGGAGAATCGCAGATTAGACCGCTTGCTCAAGGTCAGTGAATGGTTGGCAATCCACTCTACGTCAACCAGTCGGAATTGCCGCTCGCAAAATTGTCTTCATCTTTGGCTCTTAATAAATCAAGTATCAGTCCGGTATTACTGGTGGCGTGAATGGTCACGTCATGCTGGGTGCTGGATTTTTGAAAATCAAAAGTGCCGTCAACCGCATCAGCCATTTTGCTAAGACCGGCATTGCCGGTCTCGGCTTCGCATTTTGCGCCGATAATCAAACCTTCTTTGAAATAAATCTCACCTTTGGCAGCGGTCGAATCAATGTACATTTCGCCCGTGAGTTTGCTGTTTTCAAGAATCTGAATAATGTCAAACAGACTGACATCGGACAGGCTACCCATCAACACTTTGTTGACTTTGGGTTCGGGTTTTTCAACGACCGGCGCAGGTTGCGGTGCCGCCGGGTGTAAGGGTTGAGCGGGCGTGGCTTCGGGGCGGCGATTTTCGCGCAGTTGCCCGGTTACGGAAACCCTTGGGTCAAGGCGTTTGGCTTCGAGCAATCGTTCATTGGCTTTTTCAATATCACCTGCGGAAATGTGCAGACTGGCGAGCGCCAGACATTGTTGGGCAGCCAGGTCGCGGCGTCCGGCTTCAATTAAAATCTGCCGGAGTTTTTCTCGCAGTCCAACATGGCGCGGCGCGCCATCAATCGCCCGTTCAAGGGTCTCGATGGCGCGATTGATCATTCGATATTTAACCAGCAATTCAGCGTCTATGATTGCGCTTTCAGGATCGAAATCTACAGGGATGTTTCTTATCATTGCCGTCACTCTTTTTTACGCTTGGCAGTGTACCATACGAGATTATAACTGTGGAGAGTTTGATTGAAGGCGGGCGGTTAATTCGCCGAACTATACACCGAAATGCGGTATTTTTCAGCCAGATTTAAGAGTTCGGGCTTATCAAAAAGCAAGGTTTTTTTCGCAGAGACATGGATAGCCGTTGCGCCTGCGCGCTTCAGCGTTTCAATCGTCGGAATGCCGATGACCGGAACATCAAATCGCATATCCTGATTCGGTTTGGCAACTTTGACCACCACAAAGGGTCGCCCGCGGGTGATTTCTCCGGCGCGCAAAATCACCGCATCGGTTCCTTCCATCGCTTCAACGGCAACCACGGCGCGGTCTTTCACGGCAATGGTTTGTCCGATGTCGAGGCGGGCAATTTCGCGGGCAATAGCAAGACCAAATTCAATGTCCGCGAGTTCATCTTTGCTCGGCGCGCGTTTGGTCATCGCGCCTTCAATGGCAAGGTATTTATCAAGAAAGGTGGTTGAATCCACCAGCGTGATGCCTTCACCTGCCAGTTCACTGGCAACCGCGCCAAGCAGGTTATCGGTGTTTTTGGTCGCAAGTCGCGCCAGCAGCTTCACCATGCGCAAATCCGGCAACGCATTCAAACGAAAGATCTGATGATGTTTGACCTGCCCTGCCATGATGGCATGAGTCACATTCTCTTTTTTGAAAAAGTTCAACAGTTTGCCGAGTTGTCCGACGCTCATCCATTCGACACGCGCCGCCATCTGTTCAACTTCGGCGGCGGTCTCTTCTTTAATCGCCGCAACCACGATTTCAATGCCCTGTTCGCGCGCCCCTTCGAGCACCATTGTCGGAAATCTTCCGTTACCAGCTATGAGTCCATATTTCATATTCAGTTAAAATTTTCTTTGTGTATGACGAATGATGCAAATCAACGCGAAACATCCGGCTACTAAAAACCTGTAGCGCGCTCACCGCTTCGTTCGACAGCAACCGCGCCTCGCCTGCCATTTTTTTCTCAAGAGTTCGCAGCGCGGTCAACTCCACGTCAAGTTACTATGACACAATTCTTGTTGGAGGTTTAGAAAGTGACCTTATCGTAAACTTCCTGCAACAACAATTCGCAGTGGATTGAATCGAGCATTACTTTACTTTGAAAACCGCTATAAGCTGAAAATAACCATTTCCCGTCAACTTGCCTGACAAACAATTCAACTTCAGGCTTATCCTGAGCAACCAACAGGTAATGCGAAAGTGAAGAGATGCGGCGATAATGCTCAAATTTTTTCCCACGATCATAAGCTTCGCTGGATTCCGAAAGCACCTCAACAATCAAGGTCGGATTAATCAAAGTATCCTTCCGGTCGTCTTCAAATTCTGCTTCGCCGCAAACGATACTTACATCAGGATAGGTATAGAGTCCGGAATCGCTAATCTTGACGCGCATATCACTGGGGTAGACTTTGCAAGGACGATTTTTTAGTTGGTTGCGCCATTCGGCAATGAGGTTAGCGACAATCAGGTTATGTCTTTCACTGGCTCCAGCCATTAAGAATATTTCGCCGGCGAAATATTCACTTTTCGCAGCCGATTGGCGCTCTAATGCCAGATACTCTTCCGGGGTGTATTTTGTTTTAGGCTGTGTTGACATAACCATTCCCTCTCAGAGCTAAATCTATCACATCCTCGGAGAGTCTACCCAACATTGGGATTGACCGGGCAGCTATCGAGCACTAGAAGAAAGCATGTGAAATCCGCTTCGGCAACTCTGGTCGAACCGTTTGTTAGACCCGTTTGCGCCACGGACATTCTTCTGGCAGAGCTATTCGGGAATACCAAGCGCATCTCTTATTTTGGCGTAAAACTCGTCTTTGACAGCAGAGTTGCGTTGAAGGTCAAGAGACTTGTATTTTCTGCCTGACGAATGCGCCTCATAGATTTGGATAAGTGGCTTCATATGTCTTGTGATGTTCGCTATCGCTCTAACTTTGGGTATCTCAACCCATTTGCCATTCTCGTATTCGGTTATGACATCCTCATCCCAAGAGCCAAAATCTGCCCGCTCTCGAACTTTTTTGGGAAATTTCTTTTTGTCATTTCGCCGATTAAGCAAACCTTCATAAACTTCCTCGGCGGTCTTTTCCAGGTAGAAACAAACAGGGTTTACACGTTTTGTAAACTTCGTCCATTCAGGCTCTCTTGAAGCTAAGGCAGGTCCAGCAGCAACAATCTGCGGATTCTTCCCTGGCTGAAGAGAATTAAGAATTTCTCGTTCTCGTTTTTCTATGTATCTGAGTGCTTTACTTCGATCCTGTCCCTTCACTAGCTGGTTAAAGACAGTGTAGATATGAGCATCTTCCTCTGTCTTAGCATAATCAGGGATAGGGATTCGTCTATCTGTGTCGATTGTTTCGAGATTGTAGCTACTATACCTCGACGCGAAGTCTTTCAAGATCGTTGACTTTCCGGTTGTTGAAAAGCCAAGCAGAACAACTGTTGCCATTATTCAATGCCTCCTCTCAAAACGCCGATACTCAGTGATATTAACTTCTGACCTACCCCAATGGAAGCTCTTCCAATCAACTCACTGGGGTCTGACTCATTTTAACCAGTGATAGACTGTTGAGAAAGCTGTGAGTTGATGAATTCATCTGCATAAAAATTTTCGGGAACTATTTCACTCCTTCGCGGACATCACGAATGTAAAGAAATGCAAAGATTCGCAAAGATATGCGAAGACAAATAAAAAAGCGTGTGTAAAGCAGTTCAGCAGTAACGGTGAGATTAAAGAGTGCGGACTGAATCGTTATCCTGAGCTTTGGTTTCAGCGCCAGAGTCGATTACCAAACAACAGGCCTCTCTTTTTTCTCAACAGCAGTACCTGTCCCATTGGTTTCAAACAAAATTTATCGTAGCAAAGGGGTCAAAGGATTGGCGGTCTCCCGAATCCCTTTGACCGCAGATTCCTTTAAAGAAAGATCAAAGTTCAGCAGAGGAAATTTTCATGAGACAGTTAAAAATTTTTCTTCTCCTCACTATAAGTGTGGTTTGCCTTGGTCAATTCCTTCCGTTACCAACAGTCCATAGTCAAAGCACGAGCCTATCCGCGCCAACCGGCGTGTCGGCTTCTGATGCGGTGTATGCCAATAAAATCGGCATTTCCTGGGATGCGATTCACCATGCCACAAGCTATCGCATATTTCGCAACACCGTAAACGACCCGACCACCGCCGTCGATTTAGGCACTACCGCAACCGCGACATTTTTCGACACCACGGCGCTCACCGGTCAAACCTATTTTTATTGGGTGCGCGCCGAAGGCAGTGGCGCGGCGGGCGGTTTAAGCCTCGCTGACCAGGGCACACGCGCCAATGGAACAGGCGGCGGGCAAGCCCTGAATCCACCACCCGAACCGTTCGGCAATTCGGTTACCGCAAGCAAAGCCTATCTCGGCAAAGCCCTGTTCTGGGAGGAACAACTCGCTTCGACGCGCACCGTCGCTTGCGGCACCTGTCATATCCCGAACAAAGGCGGCGTTGACCCGCGCAGTTTGCTCGACTCCGCGCGCGCCACCCATCCCGGCAGTGACAATGTTTTCGGAACCCCTGATGACATCATCGGTTCACCGGGCGTTCCCGCCAACTCTGCCGATGGCACGTATCGTTTTTCATCAACCTTCGGGTTCAAAGAGCAGGTCACCGCGCGCCGCTCGGTCAGTCACATTGATGCGGGTTATGCGAATTCCCTTTTCTGGGATGGTCGCGCCACACAGGTTTGCACAGACCCGATTAGTAACACAGTTGCCCTCACTAACAACGCCGCGCTTGAAAGCCAGGTGTTGCAACCGCCGGTCAACGCTTCCGAAATGGGACACGCGGGACGCAACTGGAATGATGTGGCAGCGCGGGTTGCGGCATCGCGACCTTTGGCGCTTGCGACCAACATCCCCGCGGCATTGCAGGCGTGGATAAACGGGCGAAGCTATGCGGAACTTTTTGCCGAAGCCTTCGGCTCAAACGAAGTCACGCCGATTCGTATCGCGATGGCGATTGCCGCTTATGAACGAACCCTTTATTCAGACCGCACGCCTTTCGATCAGGCAGTTTCGGGGATTGCGCCGCTTAGCGCCGCTGAACAACGCGGGCAAAATGTCTTCAATCAATCGGGCTGTGCCGGTTGTCATGGCGGACCGTTGTTTACGGATAACAATTTTCATTACACAGGCGCGCGCCCGGCGAATGAAGACACCGGACGTTTTCAAATCACCGGCAACAATAACGACATGGGAAGAATGCGGACGCCGGGATTGCGCAATATCGAACTGCGCGCGCCTTATATGCATAACGGGCGTTTTGCGACGCTCGAAGATGTCGTTGAATTTTATAATCGCGGCGGTGATTTTAACGCGCCCAACAAAGACCGCCGGATTCGCCCGCTCAATCTTTCGCCGCAACAAAGGGCTGACCTTGTGGCTTTTTTGAAGCGCCCGCTCACAGACCCCAGAGTCGCAGCCCAAACCGCGCCGTTTGACCGTCCAACGCTCTATTCGGAATCTTCGCGAGTTCCGCACGTCAGCGGCGCAGGGGTGAGCGGTTCGGGCGGCATGACACCGCAAGTCGTTGCGCTTGAGCCGCCGCTTGCCGGAAATCCAAGTTTCACAGTCGGCATCTACAATGCCAAAGGCGGCGCACAGGCGATTTTAGTGATTGATGAAAATCCGGCGAATATCAATTCGACCTTGCCGCCCGTTGCTTCATTTGCCCACCTTGCGGTTCAGCTTGAAGGCACAGGCGACGGCAAAGGCTTCGCTTCAGTGACTCTTGCGATTCCCGACAACCATCCGGCATTGATTGGCGCAACTTTATTTGGTCGCTGGTTCGTGTTCGACGCAAACGCCAGCGGTGGACTTGCGGCAACACCGATTTTCCAGATGACGATTTTCGGCGAAGCGACGCCCGACGAAACTTCCAATATCAGAATCAATACGGCGACCACGTCGGGGAAAAATTTATTCCTCAGCGGCGCGGGATTCGAGCGCGGCGACCTCATTGAAATCAATGGTCAGCAGGCGGCTGTGGTGAAATTCATTGATGGCGCAAATCTCAAGGTGAAAAAAGGCGCGAAGTTGTTGCTGGCTTGTGATGCGGCAAATCCCGGTCGCGCGAATATCATTAAATTGATTCGGTTGGTGAATGGCAGCCCGGTTACGCTGGTGACTAAAGTGATTAGCGCCTGTCCATAATTCAGAGCCGTTTGCGAATGACTTTGCTCAGCAATTGTCGAGAAAGGTCTTTGACCGCGCCTCAACCAACGACGCGGTCAAAGACCGCTTCTTCAACCTCAATCAATCGGTTGGCAAATCGCTCTACTTATTTGGTGACCCCACGTTCAGAAATTTCAATGAACTGCACGAGGTATTGAATCTCCGGGTGTGCGCCGAGTTCCGCTTTGATGGCATCGAGGGCTTGCGTGGTGTTGAGTTTTGAGTTGAGCAGTAAACGAAATGCCCGCGAAATGATTTTAATCTGGTCTTTGGAAAATCCTTTGCGCTCCAAGCCGATGGTATTCGCGCCGTAACATTTCGCGTGATTACCAACCGTTCGCGCATAGGGCAGCGCGTCTTTGACGACAGCCGATGATGCGCCGATAAAAGCATATTTGCCGACGCGACAAAATTGATGCACGCCGGAAAATGCGCCGATGGTCGCATAATCTTCGACCAGTACGTGACCGGCAAGGGTTGCGGCGTTGGCAAAGATGACGTGATTGCCGATATGACAATCATGCGCCACATGCGATTGCGCCATAAACAGATTGTCGGAACCGATGCTGGTGAGTCCACCGCCGACCTCTGTGCCGCGATGAATAGTGCTGAATTCGCGAAAGACATTGCGCTCGCCGACGCGCAATAAACTTTTTTCACCTTTGAATTTCAAATCGTGCGGCGCTTGACCTGCCGAAACAAACGGGAAAAAGATGTTGCCACGACCAAATTCCGAAGGCCCTTCAATCACCACATGGCTTGCGACCTCTACATCGTCTGCCAGTTTCACGTCATCACCGATAATCGAATACGCGCCAATAGTGACGTTTGCGCCGAGTTCGGCTTTCGCGCTGATGATGGCGGTCGGATGAATCTTCACTCGGCTTTACTCCTCAGTCGTTTCTCTTATGGGTTTGAATGCCGCGTGATCTTCCTGTTTGCTTTTATCCAATAAATCGCGGTCAATGAGTGATGAAGAGATTTCGGCTTCGGCGATTAACACGCCGTCAACATAGGCTTCGCCGCGCAATTTAATATGACGTCCGCCAAACCGTAAGACCGTCAGTTCCATTCTTAACTGATCGCCCGGCACCACGGGTTTTCTGAATTTGGCGTTTTGAATGCCGGTGAAAAAGACCAGTTTTTTATGGCGGTCTTCAAAGCCCGCGAGCATCATCACCCCGGCGGTTTGCGCCATCGCCTCGATAATCAACACCCCGGGCATAATCGGCGCGCCGGGGAAATGTCCTTGAAAAAACGGCTCATTGACGGTGACATTTTTTATTCCGACAACTCGCTTCCGTTCTTCGTATTCGACGATTTTGTCAACCAGCAGGAAAGGGTAGCGATGCGGCAAGATGGCTTGAATTTGCGATATATCAAAAATAGTTTCCATAGCTAAATTTTCTGAGGTCTGAATGATTAATTAATTTTTCAGTTGCCCTTTTGCGAAAGCGATTTGAGGGCTTTTTCAACTTTCTTCAACCGGTCATAGATGTCCGGGAGTTTGCTAAACAATGCCTGCGAACGAAGCCAAAGGTGATATTCCTGCGCAGGCAACATCGCGCCTACAACGACACCCGGCGGCACATCTTTTATCACTGCGGTCTTGGCAGTAATGACGGCGCGGTCGCCGATGGTCACATGTTCTTTGGTTCCCGACTGCCCGGCAATCAAACAATTGCGCCCGATGCGTGTGCCACCGGAAAATCCACTGAGCGCCGCGACCACGGTATTTTCGCCAATCTCGGTTGCGTGTCCGACTTGAATAAAATTATCCAACTTCACGCCGCGATGCAAAATCGTATCTTCAAAATTTCCGCAATCAATGGCGCAATTCGCGCCGATTTCACAATCATCTTCGATAATCACACGCCCGAGTTGGAGAAGTTTGACCTGACGCCCCTGTTCATCCGGCACAAAGCCAAAGCCATCCGCGCCGATGACAGTGCCCGAATGAACGACCACACGGTTGCCAATCAAGGTGTCCGGGTAAATCGCTACGTTGGCGTGAATCACCGTATCATCGCCGATGCGCGACCCCTCGCCGATGACCACGCCCGGATGCAGCGTGACGCGGTTGCCGATAACGACATTGCGACCGAGGGTGACCCGCGGGTGAATTGAAAGCTCGTCGCCCAACACACAGCCTTCGCCTCTTAGCAAATCGGCGCTGACGCCCGAAGCCGCGTAAGCTTTGGCGTGCAAGGCTTGAATGGCGCGGGCGAATGCCAGCTTCGGATTTTTCACGACCAGTAAATTGGCGCTTGCCGCAACAACCGGTGGCGCGATGATGATGGCGGTCGCCATTGAATCATTCAATCGCGCGCGATAGTTGGTATCACTGGCGAGGGTGACATCACCGGCTTGCGCGGCTTCAAAGGCTTGCGCGCCATGCACAATAGCGGTTGCCTCGCCGATGATTTCGGCTTGAATGATTTCCGCTAATTGAGCGAGTGTCAGCATATTGACGACGACGATAAATAAAGTTATGCGATAAACAAGTGAGCAAGTTTCCCATGTCGAAAAGCGACACGCAAGGACAAGAAGCGATTGCCAAAGGCGGGCAGCAAATGGCTCAGGTATCCGCATCCAGTTACTACCCTCTTGCCGGTTCAGTTCCATCTCTGCCCCCTGCCGCTGCCGAAAAATCGCCCAGTATGATCGGCGAATTTGATGCAATGAAAGGCGAACAGGCGCAAAACTTGACTGATGAAAAATGGGTGTGTAAGCTTGCCTCTCTCTTGAGAATTCTTTGCATGACGTCAAACCATTGCTTAAATGAGGAACTTAAACCATGCTCAAGCGCACACCGCTTTATGAAGCGCACGTCTCGTTAGGCGGGCGTATTGTTGATTTCGCCGGGTGGGAAATGCCTGTGCAATATTCAGGGGCGATTCAGGAACATCTGGCGGTGCGCCAAGCCGCAGGCTTGTTCGATGTATCGCACATGGGCGAATTTGAACTCATCGGTGAGAGCGCCTTTGCCCTTGTTCAATCGCTTACGACCAATGACGTTGCCAAACTTGATGACAATCAGGTGCAATATAGCGCGCTGACGAACGAACAGGGCGGCATCATTGATGACCTGCTGGTATATCGCATCAATCAAGAGCATTTCATGCTGGTGGTCAATGCCTCGAATATTGCCAAAGATTTCGCCTGGGTAAAAAAACACGCGGCAGCGATGGGCAAGGTTACGGCTTATGATGTGAGCGATGGTTATGCGTTGATGGCGCTACAGGGACCAAAAGCCGAAGATATGTTGCAGGATATTACTGACGGCTTGCTTGACCGCATTCCTTATTACTGGTCGCACAAGGTAAAAGTGGACGGCATCGAATGTCGGGTTTCGCGCACCGGTTATACGGGCGAAGACGGGTTTGAAATTTTCTGCGACCCGAAGGATGCGCGTCATATCTGGAATCGCTTGCTGCTTACGGGCGCTTCGGAAGGTTTAATTCCCTGCGGGCTTGCGGCGCGCAATACGACACGGCTCGAAGCCGCGTTCCGGTTGTGGGGCAATGATATGGATGAGACGACAACCCCGCTTGAAGCCGGGCTGGGTTGGATAACCAAACTGAACAAAGGTGATTTCGTCGGACGCGATGCCCTTCAAGCGCAAAAAGCCGCCGGACTCACGCGCAAACTCATTGGCTTTGAAGTCGAAGACCGCGCCCCGGCGCGCGACGGCTATGCGATTGTCATTGGCGGTCAGGAAGTCGGCAAAGTTTCATCGGGAAGCCCTGCACCATTTCTGCAAAAAAATATCGGCATGGCGTATTTGCCAATCAATCACACAGCCGTAGGAACCGCGATTGGCATTGTGATTCGTGGGCGCGTCGTCCCGGCGCGCATCGTCGAAATGCCGTTTTATAAACGCGACCGCAAATTCGACTAAAGATTTTTTATTTCCGAGACCACCCTGAGCGGCATTTATGGAAGCTCTGTTGAGCGAACTAAAATGCCGCTATTGCTTTTCTGGCTACGACCCAGGCAACAAAATTTATAGATGCTTGCGTTTGCCATTTTGTGCAGGTATCATTAAAAGCTTGCTGGAAAAGAAACTTGCTAGACAAGTGGGCTCGCGCCCACTTTTTTTATGATGAACAAAGAAGCAATCAACGCCATCATCGAACGGGTGACCAACCGGGAAGGCTTAGAATTGGTTCATTGGGAAACGGTGGGTCCCAAGAACAACTTTATTCTACGCATATTTATTGATAAACCCGCTGGCATTACCCATAACGACTGCGAACTCGTCAGCCGTCAGGTCGGCGCGTTGCTTGATGTGGAGGACTTAATTGCCAATCAATATATTCTGGAAGTCTCTTCACCGGGGGTTGACCGACCACTTTATAAGCCTGCGGATTATGCAAGGTTTGCAGGCAATCGGGTGAAATTGAAAACCTTTCGCCCGATCAACGGGCAAAGAAATTTTCATGGCAAGTTACAAGGCATCGAGGGCGATGTGGTTAAACTGGATTCGGATAATACGGGAATCGTTGAAATCGCCTTCGACAACATAGCAAAAGCCAATATTGAGTATGAATTTTAAGGTGTAAACGAAGGTAAAAGGCGATGGCAACAAGTTTGAATCAAACCATTGAAATTTTAAGTAAAGAAAAAAATATTGACCCACATGTCATTATCTCGGCAATCGAGGACGCGGTGATGAGCGCCGCGCGTAAACAGTTCAAAACCGGCGAAGAGTTGCGCGCGCGCTTTAACGATGAGACCGGCGAAGTGGATTTGTTCGCGCTGATGACCGTGGTTGAAGAGGTCACCAATCCGGCTACGGAAATTTCGCTTGCCGATGTTGAAGAGATGGGCGTTGAAGGCGCAGAAGTCGGCGACCAGTTGGAATTCCCTAAACCGACCGAAAGTCTCGGACGCATCGCCGCCCAAACCGCCAAACAGATTCTCGTGCAAAAAGTCCGCGAAGCTGAACGCAATAACGTTTATGACGAATACATCGAGCGCGTCGGCGAGTTGGTACACGGCTTTGTCAAACGCTTTGAGGGCGGACGCATCATTGTCGATTTCGGCAAAATCGAAGCCGTGTTGCCGAAAGATCAACAATCACGCGCCGAAAATTTCAATCAGGGTGAGCGCATCCGCGTGGTCATCAGCAATGTATCGAAAGATTCAAAAGGTCCACAGGTTGAAGTTTCGCGCACCTCGCCTGAACTTTTAAAAAGATTATTTGAAATGGAAGTGCCGGAAATTTATGACGGCACGGTGCAAATCAAAGCGGCGGTTCGCGAAGCCGGTGACCGCGCCAAAATCGCCGTCGTGTCAACCGAACGCGACGTTGACCCGGTGGGCGCTTGTGTCGGTATGAAAGGCTCGCGCGTGCAGGCTATCATCCGTGAACTCAGAGGCGAACGCATAGACATCATCGAATGGAGCGAAGACCCGGCGATTTTCGCCGCCAATGCGTTGTCACCTGCGAAAGTTTCCAAAGTCGAAATCAACAGCTTTGAAGACAAACACCTGACGGTTACGGTTTCCGATGACCAACTGTCACTGGCAATCGGCAAACGCGGGCAAAACGTGCGACTTGCCGCCAAACTGGTCGGCTGGCACATCGACATTCGCAGCGCCGAAGAGGCTGCGCGCATGGCGGCGGCACAACTCGAAGCGGTGATGTCGGGCGGCGAAGCCAACTTGCTTGAAATTCGCGAAAGTCTGGCGCTTGACCAGATTACCACCGAGCGCTTGCACGAACGCGGCATTGAAACGATTGAAGACTTAGCCAACCTTTCGGTTGACGATCTGGTAGAAATCATCGACCTCAGCTTTGACCAGGCAACCGAAGTCATCGAACGCGCCAATCGCTTGCTCGCGCAAAAACATGCCAGAGAGGTCAAAGCGGCAAATGACGCTGACGAAGTTGCCGCAGAGGCGCAAGCGACAGATGAGGTTGAAGAGACCGCCACAGCAACCCAGGCAACGGATGAGGAAGAAGTTCCCACTGGCGAAAGCGATGAGGCTACCGAAAGCGGCGCGACAGAGCCTGTAACGGCGGGCGCAGAAACTGTTGCAGCAGGTGATGAAGTCGCGGAAGCGGCAGAGCGCGCCGTAGCAACTTCTGAAAGTGAAGCAACGTCTCAACAAGCGGACGCAAATTCGGATGATGAAATCACCCAACCTATTGAGGAAAGTGATGAAGCGGAAGTTGAACCAACGGTTGAAACCTCTGCTGATGGGACGGAAAGCTTAGAAAGCGCCGCCCAAGAGGCAACTCAGGAAGCGGCGACGGACACTGATGCCGAACCGGCGATTTCTGCAACCCCGACCGAAGCGACAGCAGGCGAAACGGATACTGAAAACGCTACGCATACAGAAGACGCGGAGACTCACAAAAGCTCCGAGTAAAGCAAACGGAAAAAACCGGTCTACTAAAATGTAGTTACCATTTGAGAGGATATGGCAGGGCAAAAGATTAGAATTTACGACCTGGCTAAAGAATTAAAGCTGGACAACAAAAAGGTGCTTGACGACGCCCGTCGTGAAGGCGTGGATGTCAGTGTGCCTTCAAACACTGTCCCTGCGGATGTAGCAGACCGCATTCGAGCCAAATATTTTCCGAAAAAGGCCATGCCAACCGCTGGCCCGCGTTTGGTCAAAGTCGTTAAAAAAGAAGTGGCAAAATCGGCTGAAGAAGCTGCGGTCGAAACCAGAGAATCCGAAGAGCCAGCGGTTCTTCAAGAAGTTGAGGTTCAACCGGTAGAAAAACCTCAGGAAGCAGCAAAACCCGAACCGCCGAAACCCACCGTTCGCCAGCTTAAAGCGCGCCCACAAGTGGCGCAAACCGAACCCTCGGAAAGCGAAACGATTGAACCACCCGAAGAAGAAATTTCGACTGAGCAACCTGAACGGCAACCCGAAATTGAACAAGAAACGGTTGAGGAGAGCGAACCTATCGAAACAACAGCTGTAGAACCCGTAACCAGTAAACCTGTCCCTGAACCCAAACCGCAGGGAATGCAGGTGCGTAAACTTCGTCCGCAACCGGGCGCGCGCATGCAACCGCCGCCAACGACTGCGCCGACCACCTCTACAACAGCGCCGCCGCCACAAAGAACGACGGTGACGCCTATCCGAACCGGTTATAAACGAACCGATTCGCGGGTCGGCACAGGAGCCGTTCAGGCAAGAACCCAAAGAGCCGATGGAACTGCGGCAACCCCTGTGCCGCCAACCACACCCGGTCATAAACCGCTATCGGTTTATGTGCCGCAGGACACCAGACCGCGCAAACGCTCGCGCAAAGGCAAGCCGGCGAAAGGTGAGTTCGGGCATGAAGAGGGCAAACATTTAGATTTGCCGTCACATCTTCGCAAAACCCAAACCGCGCCACTCGCTAAACCCAAACCGGTATTTACGGAATTCAAATCGGTCAAACTGGTCGAAGGCGCAACCGTGAAAGATTTTGCCGAAAAACTGGAATTGAAACCCAAAGATGTGGTGCAGGAATTATTCAAACGCCGCATCATCGCCAATATCAATCAGACGTTAAATCAGGATGTCGCGCACAACCTCGGCAAAGAGTATGGATTCGAGGTCAGTTTCGTTCCCTTTGAAGAGTTGATGCTCGACACCGAAGAAGAAAAAATTATTGAATCGGGCGAAGAAACCCTGGTTGACCGCGCCCCGGTGGTCACGGTTATGGGACACGTTGACCACGGCAAAACCTCTCTGCTTGATGCGATTCGTCAAACCAGCGTAGCCGAAGGTGAAGCCGGTGGGATCACCCAGCACATCGGCGCTTACGCCGTTGATGTTCCTGACCCGGATGAACCGGAAAGAACCCGCAAGATTGTTTTTCTCGATACGCCCGGTCACGAAGCGTTTACCATGATGCGCGCGCGCGGCGCGAAAGTCACCGATGTGGTGGTTCTCGTCGTTGCCGCCGATGACGGGGTGATGCCGCAAACCCTCGAAGCCATTGACCACGCCAAGGCTGCCGAAACCAAAATCATTGTCGCGATTAACAAGATTGATAAACCCGATGCCAATCCCGACAGAGTTAAACAGGAACTTTCCAACCGCGGCTTGCAATGGGAAGGCTGGGGCGGCGACACGGTTATGGTCGAAGTTTCCGCAAAGAAGAAACAGAACCTCGACGCGTTGCTGGAAATGATTATTCTGTCGTCGGATTTGCTCGAACTCAAAGCCAATCCTGACCGCGTCGCTTCGGGCACTGTGCTTGAAGCCAAACTCGATAAAGGGCGTGGTCCCGTAGCCACCGTGCTCGTTCAACAAGGCTCTTTGCGCATCGGCGACCCGTTCATTGTCGGTGAAGTGTTTGGTCGCGTCCGGGCGATGTTTGACGACCGGGGTCGTCCGGCTGGCGAAGCTGGTCCCTCAACCCCTGTTGAAGTGTTAGGTCTGCAAGGGGTGCCGCACGCCGGCGATCATTTCCTCGTCGTGCAGGATGCCACGCAAGCTCAGCACATCGCCAATCAACGCCAGATGCAAGCCCGGCAAGCGGCAATCGCGCGAACCTCGGCGCGTAGCCTTGAACAGTTATTCTCGGACAAGACTTCCGATGTCAAAGAATTGCAGGTCATCCTCAAAGGCGACGTGCAAGGTTCCGTCGAAGCGGTGCGCGATAATTTACTCAAGCTGTCGACCGACCGCGTACAGATTCGCATTATTCGGTCGGGCGTCGGCGCAATTACCGAATCGGACGTCACGCTTGCCGCCGCGTCATCGAAAGATATGAACCGCGCTTCGGTGATTATCGGATTTAATGTTCGCCCGCAAACCCGGGCGCGTGAACTGGCGGAAGCCGAAGGCGTCGATATTCGTCTGCACACCATCATCTACAAAGTCGAAGAAGAATTGCGCAATGCCATGCTTGGGTTACTGGGCCCGACGAAACGCGAAGTTATTCTCGGTCATGCGGAAGTGCGTCAGGTCTTCAAAGTGCCGAAGATTGGCTTTATTGCCGGTTGTTCGGTAACCGATGGCGTCATTCGTCGGACGATGGCAAGAATCCTGCGCGATAACGTGGTCATTCACGAAGGCAAAATCGAATCCCTTCGGCGCGTCAAAGACGATGTCAGCGAAGTTCGCCAGGGCTTTGAATGCGGTATCAGTTTAGAGCGATTTCAGGATATTAAACTCGGTGATGTGATTGAATCCTATACCACGGAAGAGGTCGCGGCGACCGAGTTATAAATTCAGATTGATGAGTTCGCAAACCCTGTAAAAGCATTGCGAATTCAAATTTGAATGGTTAAATGAATGAGAGGGCAATATGAGTGGTAGAAGGCAAGAACGCCTCTCAGAACAGCTACGAGAAGAGATCAGTTTGATTATGGATGGTGATTTGGAAGACCCCAGAATCGGGCTTGCCACCATCACCGAAGCGCGTGTGACCCCGGATTTGAGTCACGCCAAGATTTTTGTCAGTGTTGCAGGAACCGACGAAGAAGCCAAAGAAACTCTGGCGGCGCTCAACCATGCCGCAGGCTTTATTCGTCACCAACTCGGTTTTGCCATTCGTATGAAACGCATTCCCGAAATCCATTTCGTTCACGATGACACATTACGGACTGCTGCAAGAATCGAACAGATACTTCAAGAAGAAGAGGAGAAGATGAAGGCGCGTGAGTTAGCGGAAACGGCTGCAAACAGCGAATTAACCGATTCGCCCATGCAGGGTTCCAATTAACTACGCTTTTGAATGCGAATGATCATCAGGGAAATTTGTTTTTTTCGCCCCAGCTGAATTGTTCATCGCAATTCGCACTCAGCCTTTGTTTATTAGTTGCTGTATGCTAGGTGAAGTTGTAGAACTGATTGAGAAGAAAAATAGCTTTGCGATTACCTCGCACATTCGCCCGGACGGTGATGGCATTGGTTCAGGACTCGCGCTTTACTGGATGTTACGCAGTCTCGGTAAAGATGTCGAAGTGGTCTTGCACGACCGCATTCCACCCGCGTACACCATCCTGCCCGGCTCCGATGAAGTTTTAATTCAACCCGATTTGACCCGCGCTTACGATGCGGTCTTTTTAATGGAATGCAGCGATGCTTTGCGTCCGGGGCTTCCCGGTTTAAAAGCGCAATTCATCGTCAACATTGACCACCATTCGACGACCGAAGCGTTCGGCGACATCAACTGGATTGACCCGACAGCGGGCGCGGTCGGTGAAATGATTTATAATCTCTCGAAGGCGCTCGGCATCGAAGTCAGCAAAGAGATTGCCGAATGCATCTACACGGCATTGCTTACCGACACCGGCAGTTTTCATTTTTCCAATACCACGGAACGGTCGCTCAAAATCGCCTCCGAACTGGTCAGGCGCGGCGCTGAACCGGCAAAAATTTCACAGGCGCTTTTTTATTCCTACCCGTTTGCAAAAATCAAATTACTCGGACTGGTGCTTTCGACGATTCAACGCGATGAGTCGGGAAAAATCGCCTGGGTCTATGTTGACCACGAAATGATGTACGAAGCCGATGCCTGCGACGAAGATTCGGATGGCATCGTCAATTACGCCCTGTCGATTGATGAAGTCGAAGCGGTCGCCTTCTTCAAAGAACTCGCGCCCGGCAACTATCGCATCAGTTTGCGCTCGAAAGGCAAAAACAATGTCGCCAAAGTCGCCGAAACTTTTGGCGGCGGCGGGCATCGCAATGCCGCAGGCTGCCGCATCGAAGGTGAATTTGAAGCGGTGAAAACCCGCGTCCTCGAAGGCTTGCAATCAGCGGTCGGCGTCATACCGGTGCCGGTTTCAGTTTAAGCGTTGATGATGGCATCGCTGATTTTTACGACATCGGCGATTTCTTTGACATCGTGAACGCGAACGAAATGCGCGCCACGCGCAATCGCAATCGCCACCGACGCAGCGGTTCCGAATACGCGCTCCTGTTCGACTCTTCCGGTTAATTTCCCGATAAAACTTTTGCGCGATGTGCCAATCATCAACGGCAAATCCAAATCCGCAAAGCTTTCAAGCCCATTCAGAATTTCGAGGTTCTGTTCTAACGTCTTTCCAAACCCGATGCCCGGATCAAAAATCAACTGCTCACGTTTGACGCCATGCGTTTGAGCTTTATGAATCGCGACCCGCATATCGTTTTTAATCTCCGCGAAAATATCTCGGCTTGGCGCGATTTTTTGCATGGTTGCGGGTTCGCCGCGCATGTGCATCAAGACGAGCGCCGCGCCCGACTCGGCGACCACACAGGCGATGACTTCATCAAACCTCAAGGCGCTCACATCATTAATTATTTTTGCGCCTCTGGCGATGGCTTCACGCGCCACTGCGCTTTTATAAGTGTCAACTGAAACCGGCACGCTTAGTTTCCCCCGCAATCCTTCAAGCACCGGCAAAAGGCGTTGCAACTCTTCGACAAGCTGAATTCTTTCGGAGTTCGGACGCGTCGATTCGCCGCCGATTTCGATAATATCCGCGCCCTCTTCCTGCATCTCCAAGGCGCGTTCAATGGCACGCGACGTATCAAAATTTTTTCCGCCATCGGAAAACGAATCGGGGGTGACGTTCAACACCCCGACAATCAGCGTGCGCTCGCCAAGCGCGAGTTCGCTGCCATCACCAAGTTCGATATTGAATCTTTTTCTCATCGAAGAATAGGTTTACCACAGTGGTGAAGAAGAAAGGGAGAAGGGGGGAAAGGGAGAGGGGGAGATAAAATTCTTCGCTGCCTCTCTGATATTGATTGAGCAGAAGGTTTGTTTTTTTGAGCAAAGGGTTAAACGTCTCTGCCTCTCCGCTCTCCCTTTCTCCCTTTCTCCCCTTCTCCCTTTCTCCCCCTCTTCTTCCCTGTGGTTATCTTTATTTTTTAATACCTAACCCCAGGAAAAAAATCGGACGAAAGATTTTCCACCAGTCAACCAGAGCGCGCATCTTCGTATAAGCGATGCCGTCATTTTCTTTCGGGTATTCAATAGTCACCGGCACTTCGACAACCTTATGGCGCAAGCGTAAAGCTTTGAATAACAGGTAGGGTTCCAGTTCATAACGGTCTAACCAATCCTGATGCAGATTGATGCGCTGGTCATCAAACAGCGATACCTTGATGGCGCGAAAGCCGCTTGAGGCATCCGTCACCCGCCGACCGCAAAACAGGGAAAATAGAAAGGTATAACCGCGCGTGCCGATCTTGCGCCGCAGCGGCATTCGCAAATACTCGCCGCCATCCGTGTAACGCGAACCTTGCGCGAGTTCGGCGGTGCCCGCGAGTAGCGGTTCAAGCAAGCGCGGTATCTGTTCCGGCGGGGTTTTGCCGCCGCCCGAAACAATCACCACGATGTCATAATCATTAGTAATGGCATAATCGATGCCGGTGCGAATCGCTGCGCCAACGCCATGATTTTTGCCATCGCCTAAAACTATCGCCCCGGCTTCGCTGGCAAATTTGCCGGTGTTATCGCTTGAGCCGTCGTCGACGACAACTGTAGTTTCAACCACGCCCTGCGGCACGGCTTCAACAACCCGTTTGATGCGCTCGCCTTCATTCCATGCCGGTGCCACACATAACACACGGGGTTTTCGCATTTGATTTTTCGTTAAGGTGTCGAGGTGTGATTGTACTTGCGAATTCACTGTTCGTTCTCTTTCAACCACTGATGGGTCAACCGCAAGCCTTTTTCAATGGTAAACGCCGGCGTCCATCTCAGTTCACGGCGAATCTTTTCGATGTTGACGACGCGGCGACGAATGTTATCAATATCGCGGCGGTCAATATATTCCGGTTCAACCTGCGCCCCGGTGATTTGAATGATCATCCGCGCCAGTTGATTGACAGAGGTTTCGCGCCCGGTGCCGACATTATAAACCTGCCCCTCGGCTTTCGGTGAAAAGGTCGCCAGCAGAGTTGCATCAACCGCATCATCAACGTAAGTGAAATCGCGTGTCTGTTCACCGTCGCCGTGTATGCGTGGCGATTTGCCTGCCATTGCCGCTTCAAAAAATTTGGCAATCACCCCGCAATAAGGATTGTCGGGGCGTTGCGCCGTGCCGTAGACATTTGAATAACGCACCATCGCCGTCGATAGCCCGTAGCTTTCATAAAAGGCTTTGCAATAATTTTCGCCGCCGAATTTCGACACCGCATAAGGGCTGAGCATATTGGTCGGGTCATCTTCGTTGATGGGCAGGTAGCGCGGGTTGCCATAAACCGAAGCCGATGATGAATAGACCATGCGCGAAACTTTATGTTCACGCACCGCAAGCAGGACATTGAGCGTGCCGCCGATATTGACTTCGTAATCTTCGCGCGGATTGCGTGTTGAAACGATGATGTTGCGCGCCGCTTCGTGAATCACGGCATGCGCGCCTTTAACGACATCTTTGACCAAATCGAAATCGACGACGCTGCCGCGCACGATTTCGAGATTCGGGTGTTCAATCGGGAGATTGATATCATTGCCGGTGTAAAAATCATCAAGCACGACAACGGTTGCGCCGTTAGCCAGAAGTTTGCGAACGATATTCGAGCCGACAAACCCTGCGCCACCGGTGACGACGATGCGCTGACCGGGCAGTTTTTCCAGATAACTCATCTTCACCTCAATAAAAATTTCGCCTCAACACGAAACGACTTGGGTTGTGATAAAGAGTGTTGGGGGTCAGAAAACGATTTCCAAGAATACCCGATTTGCGTATCAGTTGTCATCACAGATGCGTTAGAGCCGCAGTCAAAATATGTTATGATGGCGGTCATTAAATTTTGATATTCAAATTATTTGATTACCTGAAAATGCTTATGAACATAAAGGTGATTGGTAAAATCCTCCTACTCTTCGCTTATGCATTAACTACTCATACAACCTTCGGGCAATCCAGAATTCCCGCTCAGCCTGCGCCCGAATCATCGACCGGGGTGTTGTCGCGCATTGAAAAATATAAAGCGCCGCCGTATCCGAAATCTCTCTATCTTGACCGCGAAACTTATGATTATCGCAAAATGTCGAAGCGTGAGATTCCCCCGACGCTCACCGACACCTTCATCTGCGACATCTGGCAACGCCTCACCATGAATTTGAAACTCACCATCACACCTGAACAGGTTTCCGAAGCGAACATCAAACAGGCATTCGATATTTATCTCACACGCAACCACGATGACATCGCGGGCTATCGCCCCTGGACACACTGGAATTTTATTCGCAAACTCACCGAAGCCGAACGCGATACACTTGCCAGAGAAACCGTTGAATACATCAAGAAAAATGGGATTCGCGACGTGAAGGAATAACCGATGTCCAATGATGTTAATACAATTTACAATGAAGTGTGCGCGGCGGTTTACGACGACTGGTTCGCGGCTTTCGACCCGGCTGCGATTGACCGGCTCGCGGAGTTTGCCGGAACCGGGCGCGCGCTTGAACTCGGTATCGGCACAGGCTTAATCGCATTGCCGCTTGCCCGGCATGGCGTCGAAGTTTGCGGCATTGACGCCTCGACCGCGATGGTTGCGCGGCTCAGAGAAAAGCCCGGCGGCGATGCGATTTCAGTCACGATGGGAAACTTTGCAGACGTTGGAGTCGAAGGAAAATTTTCACTCATCTTTATCGTCTATAACACGCTCTTTGCTTTACAGACTCAGAAAGAACAGGTGCGCTGTTTTCAAAACGTAAGCGAACATCTCACAGACGGCGGCGTGTTCGTTGTCGAAGTGTTTGTCCCCAACTTTACGTTTTTCAAACGCGAACAGGAACTCAAAGTGACGGCAGTAACCAGTGACCGTGTGGGACTGAAAATTTCGCAACACGACGCGGTCAATCAGCGCATTAAAAGTCAGCACCTTGTTTTAATCAACAATCAAGTAAAGCTTTTTCCGGTCGAGATTCGTTACGCATACCCTGCGGAGATGGATTTAATGGCAAGGCTTGCGGGCTTGCAACTTAAACATCGCTGGAGCGACTGGCAACAAAACCCATTCACGTCAACAAGCGCGAAGCACATTTCCATTTACGAACGTCGCGCTTGAATGCGACAAGCGCAACAAAATCTAATATAATCCGGTCATCAATTTTTAAACGGTTCCGACAAATCTTCACTTATCAGAAAGTAAAGGATTCATTGCTCAGGCAGAGCCACAAAATCAACGGCTCAACTTTTATTCTGCAACCATCACTTTAAGTTTTTTGCCTGAATATAGAATCCGCATTGATTAAGGAACCTCATGTCGAACTGTTTTGTCACTCATCATCGAATAGTCAAATCACTGCCGTTTTTATTTCTGTTATTTATTTGCATTTCTACAAAAACTCAAGCGCAAGTGCTTGGCGACCCGGTGGATGTCAGCCGCGATTTTCAGAAATTCGAGCAGACTTATTTCATCGGCAATAAACTGGTCAATTTCAACGCCGCGTCCGGGCAAGGCGCAATCGAATGGGCAAGGTATATGCGGCAAACCAGTTTGTCATTTCAAAAAATTGATTTGCCGCTCACCCGCGCGCGCAGTACGGAATTTCCCGGCACCGAGTATGACGAAAACCCCGCGCTTCCCTTCTCTATTTCGTTCATCAGTCCACGCGCTGTGCGTATTCGCATCAACACCCGCGAAACCCCGATTGCTGATGCGCCTTCACTCATGTTTGCGGGAACGCCTGCCAAAGACACTTCGTGGAAGGTTGCAGAAGACGATAAGAGCATCACTTATACGAGCGCCAATGGTCGCGTGCGCATCATCAAAGACCCCTGGCATATTGAATTTTACGACGGCAATGGACGGATGTTGACGCGCACACAAAACCTCGGCGACCCGAAAAGTTTTACCGTCACCACGCCGTTTTCGTTCATTCGCCGCGCCAGCGATTTGAGTCGTTCGATTGCCGCTACTTTTGAACTCTCATCCGATGAAAAAATTTATGGATGCGGCGAATCATTCACACATTTGAATAAACGCGGGCAAAAAGTTGTGCTCTTCACCAGAGACGCGATGGGCGTGCAGTCTGCGTTGATGTACAAGCCGGTTCCCTTTTTCCTGAGCAGTAACGGCTATGGAATGTTTGTGCATACGAGCGCGCCGCTTACTTTCGATTTCGGCAATTCATTCGACGCCCACAATGTGATTTATTCGGGCGACGAATCGCTTGATTTGTTCGTTTTTCTTGGAAATCCCAAAGACATTCTTTCCGAATACACGACGCTTACGGGTCGCAGCCCGGTGCCGCCGCTCTGGTCATTCGGTCTATGGATGAGCCGCATCACTTACAAAGCCGAAGACGAAGTGCGCGACGTAGCAACCAAACTCCGCGAGTATCGCATTCCAAGCGATGTCATCCATCTCGATACCGGATGGTTTGAAACCGACTGGCGCAGCAATTACAAATTTTCGACTTCGCGTTTTCGCGACCCCGCGAAAATGATTAGCGATTTACGCGGGCAAGGCTTTCACATCAGCCTGTGGCAATTACCTTATTTCACCAGTAAAAATGAAATCTACAAAGAAGCGGTCGCCAAAGGTTACATCGTGAAAAATGAAAACGGACAATTGCCCGCCGAAGACGCGGTGCTGGATTTCAGCAATCCGCAAGCCGTCGAGTGGTACAAAGGTTTGCTCGCCGGGCTTTTGAAAATGGGGGTTGGCGCAATCAAAGTTGATTTCGGCGAAGGCGCGCCGCTCACAGGTCTTTATGCTTCAGGTCGGACAGGTTTTTACGAGCACAATCTCTATCCGTTGCGCTATAACCAAGCGGTCGCAGAAATCACCAAAGAAGTGACCGGCGATACGATTATCTGGGCGCGCAGCGCCTGGGCTGGCAGCCAGCGTTACCCACTGCATTGGGGAGGCGACGCCGAAAATACCAATTCGGCGATGGCTGCGACGTTAAGAAGCGGGTTGTCATTCGGGCTTTCGGGTTTCACTTATTGGAGCCACGATGCGGGCGGATTCGTTGACCGCGCCCCGCGTGACCTCTATCACCGCTGGTTTGCTTTCGGGGCGCTCACTTCGCACACGCGCTGTCACGGCGCGCCGCCGCGTGAACCCTGGGGATATGACGCGGCATTCGTTGATGAATTTCGTCGCATCGCGGAAATGAAATATGCGTTGATGCCTTATATTTATGCGCAGGCGAAGGATTCATCGGAGCGCGGCTTTCCGATGTTGAGGACATTGTTTTTTGAATTCCCCGAAGACCCGACCGCTTGGCTCATTGAAGATGAATATATGTTCGGCAGTAATTTGTTGGTTGCCCCGCTTATTGAAGAAGCGCGTTCGCGCAAAGTTTATCTGCCGCCGGGCAACTGGATTGATTATCAAACCGGCAAGAAATATAGCGGCGGCAGTTGGCAGACCATCGCTGCGGGACAAATTCCGATTATCGTGTTGGTGAAAGACCATTCCATCATTCCGCACATGGCGGTTGCGCAAAACACCGGCGAGATGAAATGGAATGAAATCGAGTTGCGGGTTTACAGCAGCGATAACGCGGGCGTTGCGGGACTCTTCGCGCTTCCGAAAGAGAATCTGCAAACCATCGCGCTCGACGCCAACGCCACCGCAATCAAGAACGACCCCTTGCGCGGCAAAGTCAACTGGCAAATTAAACGCATCAGTGTACAATAAACTCCATCAGCAGAAGGTCTGGTTTGGGTTAAATAGTGATTGGGTAATTAAAGAGCAGGTTTCGGTCTATCAATTATAATTGCGTGATATGACAATGTTCTTTGTGTTTTGCGGGTTTCCGTTGTAATCGAATTGACCATACGCCTTTCTACGTTCTCGCTTTCGGTGCATTCATGAATCTTGTTGTAGATACATCAATCATTATTGCAGTCATTGCCGATGAACCGGAAAAGCCAGCTTTGATAGTGAAAACGCAAGGCTGTGAACTTTTTGCTCCTACCTCGTTGCACTGGGAAATCGGCAATGCGTTCTCAGCAATGCTCAAACGCGACCGGATAACCTTGGAACAGGCAAAAACAGCAATTGACATCTACCGACAAATCCAGCTTAACTTAATTGAGGTTGATTTGGGACAAGCGTTGGAGGTAGCGGCACGTTTAAAAATTTATGCCTATGATGCTTATGTTATCGCTTGTGCAATGCAGCAAAATTGTCCTTTATTAACTTTAGATGGTGGGTTAAGTTATGCGGCGAAGGCAGCAGGAATTGATATTATGGAGGTAAATTGATATCGATGCACATCTATCATGAAGATCAACAACAGGATTTAACTTTTCTGTTAAAGCAAGCTGAGCAGGAAGGCGAAGTGCGAATCCAACGAGCTGACGGACAAATTTTTATTCTCAAGCCAGCAGCCGCGAAGCCATCAACATTGGATGTGCCTGGTATAAAACTCAACATTTCAACCGAAGAAATCGTCGAATTGATTCGTGAAGGACGCGAAAAACAGTAGCCGATTCCTTAAAATAAAACTTTACACCTATCTGCCAATCCTATCCTTTCTCGGTGAATCAAATCACCATCTTTCACGTTCATATCCCTCTTTGTGAACGCAAATGCACTTATTGCAATTTCAAGATGATAGGGCACTCTTTAAATATTTTGACCTGAAAGCATAAAGTAATTACATTGTAGTTATGAAGACGCATATCATTAGAATCGGCAATTCACAGGGAATTCGCATACCGAAAGTTTATCTACATCAAACCGGTTTAACGGATGAAGTGGAGCTAGAGGTACAGGACAAGAAGATTATCATTCGCTCGGCAGATGAGCCGCGACAAGGCTGGGCAGAAGCGTTTCAGGCGATGGCAAAGCATGGTGATGATAAATTGCTCGATGAAAAATCAATCAATCAATCTTCCTGGGATGAGGATGAATGGCAATGGTAGTCAAACGTTTTGAGGTTCACCTAATCAATCTCGATCCAACCATTGGCAGTGAAATCAAAAAGACTCGTCCTTGCCTGATTATTTCTCCTGATGAAATGAATCGTTATATCAGCACAGTTATCGTCGCTCCGATGACTACCAAAGGAAGAGGCTATCCAACACGGGTAACCTGCAAATTTCAAGGTAAACAAGGGCAAATTGTGCTTGACCAGATTCGCACGGTTGATAAAACCAGACTGGTAAAAAAAATCGGCAGAATAGACAAGCCCGCTCAAGCTGAAGTTTTGAAAGTTCTGGGAGAAATATTTGCGCCCTAAAACCTCTCTTTCAAATGCTATACTTTTTGCGTGAATCAAACGGCGGGCATCTACATTCATATTCCGTTTTGCGAACGCAAATGCACTTATTGCAATTTTAATACGACCGATTTTTTTGCAGACCTTGCCGCCCGCTACATCGAAGCCGTTAATCAGGAAATCAACTATTGGGGCGCGAAACTGAGCGCCGAAAAATCCCGGCTCGAAGCGACGCATGAATTCACCGGCGATAAACTCGCCGTCGATACCATCTTTTTCGGCGGCGGCACGCCTTCAATAGTCGAAGCCGAACAACTCGCATCTATCATTGACTCGGCGCGCCAGGCTTTTGCAGTCGCAAGCGACGCAGAGATTACCATTGAAATCAATCCCGCGACCTTCACGCGACAAAAAATCGCGGGGTGGCTTAGGGGCGGCATCAATCGCGCCAGCGTCGGCGTACAATCATTTATCGACACGGAACTCGCGGGGCTTAGTCGCACGCATAACACCGCGCAAGTGCGGCAAACCGTCGAAGCACTGCGCCAAGCCGGTTTTAATAACCTCAGCCTCGATTTGATTGCAGGACTCCCCGCGCAATCCAAACAAGACTGGGCTTTTAATTTGCTCGAGGCATTGAAACTGCGCCCCGAACATCTTTCGCTTTACCTTCTTGAAGTCAAAGAGAGCACCCAGCTTTACGCGCAAATCAAACGCGGACTCGTGCCACAACCCGATGAAGACCTCGCGGGTGAAATGTACGAAATGATTAGTGAAGCAACTCAACAAGCCGGTTACGAGCATTATGAAATTTCCAACTTCGCTTTGATTTCCGACTTGCCGAAATCCTACCGCGCTAAACATAATGTCAAATATTGGACGGGCGCGCCGTTTTACGGCATAGGCTGTGGCGCTCACTCATATGATGGGCGAGCGCGCTGGGTGAACCGGTTAAAGACTGAGAGCTATATTGAAGCGATTGTCGCGCGCGGTCACGCCATCAATGACCGACGCGAACTGAGCCACGAAGAACGCGCGGCGGATGCGATTTTTATGGGACTGCGGCTTGCGGAAGGCATCAACCTTGAATCTTTTCAAAAGGATTACGGCGTAGATATTCTTGAACGCTACGCCGATGAGTTGCCGAGACTCCTGGACGCAGAGTTGCTACGAATTGAAAACCGGTGTTTAATGTTGACTGCGCGTGGGCGGCTCTTATCAAATGAAGTCTTTATGACTTTCGTATGAGGTCTTTATGAGAAAGCTAAGGAGCGCATTGAAAATCAACGTTGCAATGGCGCTGTGTTGCGCATTTGCGTTGAGCGGTCTGGTACTGGGGCAAAGCGGACGGTTGCGCGATCAAGCGCCGAAACGCAAACCCGTAACCGATACGGACGACTTGGACGTTGTCAAATTGCGCATCGAAGAAATTCTGCTTCCGGTTAATGTGCGCGGCAGCAACGGCAAATTGCCCGCACGCCTCGACAAAAAAGATTTCATTATCGCCGAAGATGGCAAACGCCAGGAAATCACTTCGGTTCATCGTTCACCCGCCAACGTCCTGTTTATCATTGATGCGAGCAGCGACCTCAGCGTCACCAAAGACATTCATAAAGATGTCAACATCAACCGCAACATTGCGCTCAATGTCATCAAAGGGCTTGCCGATGATGACCAGGCGGCGGTCATCACTTATGCGGATAAAGTCGATTTGCTCTCCGATTGGACAAAGGACAAAACGGCGGTGGGCAACCAGTTGAACGCCCGATTCAAACAAGGCATCAAATCCGATTTTTACAATGCGATTTTTTATGCGGCAACCGAAGTTTTGCCGAAGGTCGAAGAGCGACGCAGCGTTGTGTTAATTACCGATGGCGTCGATTCCTTCGACAACCTGTTGTTTGAAGAAGCCCTCACCGCTTTGCATCAGGCGCGAGCGACCATTTATGTGGTCAGCCAGAATGGCGGATTGATTCGCGAAATCAAAGACAAAACCGGCGGCGTGTTCGCCTTTTATGAAAAGCTTGATCCGAGTGTGCGAAAGCGTTATGACGCGATGAATGCTTATGCGAAACAACTCGAAGCCGCAGCTTTTACTATGCAAACGTTAGCCGAAGAGACCGGCGGCGCAATGTGGAATATCGAAGAGCGTTTGACCTGCGAAGACCGCAAACCACAATTTTATGAAAAAGCCGATGTCAAAAAGAAAGCGGAAACCTGCGTATCGGTCGCGCTTCATGTTATCGAGGAACTCAGCACGGAATTTGTCATTGCTTATACCTCTGAGCGCAAATCCGATGACAAATCTTTTCATTCGGTAAAAGTTTTCGGCACCAGTCCCGATGTAAAAATCCGCACCCGTCGCGGCATCTATCCCAACCTCGAAGACGAACCGGTCGTCAGAAAACAGTAAGCCGGTTTCAGGTGTCAGTTAAACCGATAAAAATCCAAGCCGATGGTCGAGTATAACTATAAAATGATTGCGCTAAAAAACTTGAGAGCTAACATCTAAACCCTAACGCCTAACACTTATGAATACCATTGACCTACGCAGTGATACCGTAACCAAACCAACCGAAGAGATGCGCGAGGCGATGTTTCGCGCAGAGGTCGGCGACGATGTTTATCTCGAAGACCCAACCGTCAATCACCTGCAGGAACTCGCCGCCGAAATGCTTGGCAAAGATGCTGCCTTGTTTGTGCCGTCGGGGACGATGGGCAATCAAATCTGCATCAAACTTCATACTCAACCCGGCGAAGAAGTCATTGTTGAAGCCCGCTCTCACATTCTCGATTATGAAATGGCGACGATGGCAGCGATGAGCGGGGTGCTGGCGCGCGCGGTGCGCGGCGAAGACGGCATTCTCGATTGGGAATCGATTGCCGCAGCCATTCGCCCAAAAAATTATTATGTCGCGCAAACTCGTCTTGTCACGCTTGAAAACACCCATAACATGGCAGGCGGCGCGGTGATGCCGGTGGCGCGCATCGAAGAAATTTGCCAACAAGCGCACGCCGCAGGCTTGGCGGTGCATCTCGACGGGGCGCGAATTTTTAATGCGGCAACGGCGCTGGGTTGCGATGTCAAAGACCTCGCGCGCCCGGTGGATTCGGTGATGTTTTGTTTATCGAAAGGGCTTGGCGCGCCTGTAGGTTCGATGATTGCGGGGACGAAAGAATTTATTAACCGCGCGCTTGCAGTTCGACGAATGTTCGGCGGTTCAATGCGACAAGTCGGCGTCATTGCCGCTGCCGGAATCATTGCCCTTGAAAAAATGACCAGGCGGTTAGCCGAAGACCATGCAAATGCTCAACGCCTGGCGCGCGGGCTTGCTCAAATCCCCGGCATCCTGATTGACCCGGAAAAGGTTCAAACCAACATACTGGTTTTTAACATTGCCGGAACCGGTATGAATACGGCGGATTTTTCAGCGCGTCTGAAAGCCCAAGGGGTGTTGGCTAATGGTATCAGCCCAAAAGATATGCGTATGGTCACGCACAAGGATGTGAGTCGCGAAGATGGTGAAACGGCTTTGCAGATTGTGCAATCGATATTGCATTAAATGGGAAATTGCCAACCGGCTACTTGCCATCACCTGATGTCTTTTTCAACATTGCCAGCAAAACCGGTTTCACCTTTTTCAAAGTGCGGTTGACGATTGAACTGATGGTGACAGGCGACAAATCAAGGTTCATCAGATTGGCAATCTCTTTTAACTTGAGACCGTGAATGATTCTCAATTTGAACATCAACACATCACGGTCGCGGTTTTTCCACTTGCGCAACAAGCGAAACGCTTCATCGATTAATTGCAATATCGCTTCCTGCTCTTCTTCATTGAGCATTTCCGCAAATTGATTTTCTTCAACCCGCGAGCCTTCACCGAGTAACACATTATCGCCGTTTTCTCCCAGCAGAGCATCAAGCGACACCGCGAGGTTAGGGCGTTTGACCGCGTTGACTTCGCGGAAAAAATCTTTCACCACATTCACCGCAATAACGCTCAGGTAACTATAAATCGATGGGTCGAAGTCGTTCTTAAAATTTCTTAAAGCCTGCCGGTTATCTTGCACCAGTTTGAGATAAACCGCTTGCACCAGATCATCTATACGGCTCTCTTCGACCGTAATTTTATGCAGCGGATTTTCATGCGCTTTGTTTTGCAGGGTTTTGACGATGGTTTTTTTGATTGTCGGATTAAACCGTAGAATGAATTCCGACCAAGCCAGTTCATCAGGGCTGTAACAAAGTCGGTTGACAATTAAAAAAAGGACCTCCCTCGGTTACTCTGTTAGTTGCAAAACCACACAGAACCGGAGGAAGGTCTCGATGCATCATAACACTTTTGCCAATTCGCTTG